>NZ_VJVX01000005.1:0-191232 GCF_008033685.1 Microbispora sp. CSR-4 | reverse complement strand
GGCCTGCCAGTTCCACAACCGCGACCGCTACCAGCACCCCGACCGCTACACCCGCCGCAACGTAGGCGAAGACCGCTGGGCCTTCACCTACCACCGCCTCGGACGAGCCCGACGACTACGAGAATGACCGCCCAGCGCTCCGGCGGGATCGAGGGAGCGGAGCGGAAGGGAGCGAGGACCGCAGCGAAGGCCCAGCGGAGCGGGCTTCGCGAGGACCGGAGGTTCCTTCTGGCGCAGTGACCGGGGCCAAGCTTTGTCCGCTTAACCGGGGCCACGTGTCTGTCCTGCGCATGACCAACCCCCGGTCTGCCCCTTCCATACCCGGCCACGGTCTGTCCCGCGCATAACCAGCGCCATGGGCCCCGGCCCGAGGTCCGTTCCGTCCGCTTAGTGCCAGGGCTCGGCCTTGATACGGAGGCCGTCCGGGTCATAGAGGGGCTCTCGGACGACGGTGGCGCCCACGCCGCGGCCGTTGACACCGATCTCCACACGCCCGCCACTCTCCACGCCGCCAGGCTGCACGCCGCCGGGCTCCACGCTGCCGAGTTCCACGCTGCCGGGCTCCACTTCCAGGGGAAGGTAGGCGTACGCGATCGAGCGGCCGACTCGGTGGCCGAAACCGCCGCTGGTGACGCGGGAGACGGGACGGCCGTCCAGCCGGACGGGCTCGCCGCCCAGGCAGACGTCACGATCGTCGTCGAGCACGAGGCAGCGCAACGCCGTACGGGGGCGTGGCAGGGCGGCCCGGCGCTCCGGGCGGACGGCGAAGGCGAGCCCGGCCTCCAGAGGGGTGGTCTCGGGTGTGATGTCGAGACCCCAGACCCGATAGCCCTTCTCAAGACGCAGTGAGTCGAGCGCGCGGTAGCCCGCGGGCCGCATGCCGTGCGGGCGGCCCGCGTCCATGAGGGAGTCCCACAACGTCAGCCCGTATTCGGACGGGCAGTAGAGCTCCCAGCCGAACTCGCCCACGAAAGTGACCCGCTGGGCGAGCACGGGGACGTGCCCCACGCTGATCTCGGCGGCCCGCAGGTAGCCGAAGGTCAGATCGTCGTCCGTGAGCGACGCCAGGATGTCGTACGCCCGGGGCCCCCATAGGCAGTAGCAGGCGTAGGCGGAGGTGACGTCGGTGACCGCGAGCCCGTGACGGCGCAGCAGGGCGGCGTCGTGAGGCCCGAACGCGGTGCCGGTGACGAGGCGGAACCGGTCCTTCGAGAGCCGGGTCACGGTCACGTCCGCCTCGATGCCGCCGCGTGCGTTGAGCAGTTGGGTGTAGACGACCGAGCCGTCCACGCGGTCCAGGGTGTTGCCCGCGAGCCGCTCCAGGTCGGCGACGGATCCGGATATTTCCAGCTTGGCGAAGGACGACTGGTCGAACAGCCCGGCGGCGTCCCGCGTCGCCAGGCACTCCTCACGGATCGCCGGAGACCAGACCCGGCCCGCCCAGCCCCTCGGCCGCGCCCCGCCCCCACCCGTAGCGCCCGAATCCAAAGCGCCCGAATCCAAAGCGCCCGAATCGGAAGCGCCCGAATCGGAAGCAGCGTCGGACGGATACCAGTTGACCCGCTCCCAGCCGGCCTTCTCGCCGAAGGACGCGCCCAGCGCCTCATGCCGCACCCAGGCGGGCGAACGGCGCAGCGGCCGGGCGGCGGTGCGTTCCTCGCCGGGATAGACGATGTCGTAGTACTTGCTGTAGGAGTCCAGGGCCCTGGCGCGGGCCCAGCGGGCCGAACGGGTGTAGGAGCCGAAACGACGCACGTCCATGCCGAAGACGTCATATTCGGGAGCGCCCTCGACGATCCACTCGGCCATGACCTTGCCGACACCTCCGGCGGCGGCCAGGCCGTGGACGCAGAAACCGGCCGCCACCCATAGCCCGGCGACCTCGGTCTCCCCCATCAGGAACTCCCCGTCGGGCGTGAACGCCTCCGGCCCGTGGACGACCTTGCGGAACGCCGCCGGGTCGTCGCCGTCCCCGACCGCCTTCAGTGAAGGCACCCGCCGGACCGCCGATTCCCACGACTCGCGGAACTTCGGCATGTCGGGCGCGAAGAGGGTGCGCGGCTCGGACAGGGGCCGGGCGGCGTCCCAGATCTGCGGGCTCCTGATGTAGCCGCCGACGAGGATGCCGCCGGCCTCCTCGCGGAAATACACGATGTTGTCCGGGTCGCGGACGGTCGGCGTGTCCGCCGGGACGCCGGACGGCGGGGTCACGACGTATTGGTGCTTGATCGGCACGATCGGGATGTCGGCCCCGGCCATCCGGCCGATCACTCCGGCCGCCGCCCCCGCCGCGTTCACGACGGTCTCGGTGCGCACGACGTGCTCACCACCCTCACCGCGAAGGCGTACGGCAACGACGCGGCCGTCGTGGACGTCGACGCCGGTGACCTCGACGCCGGTGAAGATCCGTACGCCGAGCCTGCGGGCGCCCTCGGCCAGGGCGTGACCGAGCCGGGCCGGGTCGAGCCAGCCGTCGCCGGGCAGCCACAGCGATCCGAGGACGTCGCCCACCTCCAGCAGTGGCAGCCGGTCGAGCGTGCCCCGGGGGTCGAGCAGCTCCAGGTCGAGCCCGTACGTCTCGGCGGCCCCGGCCTGGCGCAGCAGTTCCTCCATGCGCTCGGGGGTGGTGGCCAGGCGCAGGCCGCCCACGCCGTGCCAGCCGGGGTCGAGCCCGGTCAGCTCGCGCAGCTCGGGGTAGAGACCGGCCGAATACATGATCATTCTGGTCTGCGTGACGGTGGACCTGAGCTGGCCGACGAAGCCGGCGGAGTGCCAGGTCGTGCCCTCGGTGAGGTCGTGCCGCTCGACCAGGATCACGTCGGTCCAGCCGAGCCTGGCGAGGTGATAGGCGACGCTGCATCCGGCCACTCCGCCGCCGATGACGACGGCGCGGGCGTCTACTGGAAGTTGCGACATCGGTACCGTCCTGTAACACCCGGCCCAGAAAATCTGATCAATGGTCTGAAGGTAGACCAAAAGGAGCCGGGCATGCCAGATCCCGTCGCAGACGCAATGGATCTCGTCACGGCCTGGGCCGGGCGGCCACTGACCTTCACGACGATCAAGGGCGGGCTCAGCCACCACATCGCCAGGGTCGACAGCGAGGACGGCGACCGCTGGCTGCTACGGGTGCTCGACCCGCGCATCTCCGAGACCGGCCTCGGCATCCCGCTCGACCAGGAGATCGCCAACACGGTCGCCGCCGCGGCGTCCGGGGTCGGCCCCCGGGTCGTCCACGTGCTGCCGGGCGTCCTCCTCCTGGAGTGGATCGATGGGGTCACCCTCGACGCCCCGGCCGTGGCCGCGCGGATCGAGGAGGTGGCGGTCGCCTGCCGCCGGCTGCACGCCGGCCCGCGCTTCGGCAACGACTTCTCGATCTTCGACAAGCTCCGGGAGTTCGTGACGCGCTGCCGGGCCCACGGCCTGGCCCTTCCCGCCGGGTATGAGGACGCGCTGCCGGTCGTGGCCGACATCGAGGCGGCGCTGGCCCGGCGCCCGCTCCCCGCGGTCCCCTGCCATAACGATCTGCTGGCCGAGAACCTGATCGCCACCGGCGACGGCGTCCGGATCGTCGACTACCAGCTCTCCGGCAACAACGACCCCTGTTTCGAGCTCGGGGACATCGCCGCCGAATCCGATTTCGACCCCGACCAGGTCGTACGGCTCACGCGGGCCTATTTCGGCGACGACGAGCATGTCCCCCGGGTGCGGCTGAACCTCATCATGTCCAACCTCACCTGGACGCTCTGGTTCGTCATCCACGAGGGACTGGTCCACAACACGGCCCTGCCCGGGTTCGACTACTCCGCCGAGGCCGCCGACAAGTTCGCACAAGCCGTACGCGACCTCGGGGATCCCAGCTTCGGACGCCTGCTCGACGGCGTCCGAGAACTCCGCACCAGTAGTTAAGAGGAGGCCTCAGTGGCGCAAGCCCTCGACGACGACGCCAAACGACTAGCGGAACTCGGTTACAAGCAGGAACTGGCCCGCACCTGGAGCGGGTTCTCCAACTTCGCGATCTCCTTCTCGATCATCTCGATCCTGGCGGGATGTTTCACCACCTTCAGCCAGGCGTGGAACAACGGCGGGCCTCTGGCGATCTCCATCGGCTGGCCGCTGATCTCGGCGTTCATCCTCATCATCGGGTTCTGCATGGCGGAGCTGGTCTCCGCGTACCCCACGGCGGGCGGCATCTACTGGTGGGCGGCCAAGCTGGGCGGGCCCGTCCACGGCTGGTTCACCGGCTGGCTCAACCTGATCGGCCTGATCGCGGTGACCGCGTCGGTCGACTACGGCTGCGCGACGTTCCTGAACATCACGATCGGCCGGTTCAGCGACTCGTGGGCGAACGGCAACGCGCTGCACCAGACCTTCCTGTTGTTCGCGATCGTCCTGGTGCTCCACGCGTTGATCAACATTTTCAGCCACCGCCTGATCTCCGTGCTGCAGAACGTCTCGGTGTGGTGGCACGTGTTCGGCGCGGCGGCGGTCGTGCTGATCCTGATCTTCGGCCCGTCGAAGCACCAGGACGTGGGCTTCCTGTTCGAGACGTTCAACAACTCCGGCTTCGGCAACGGCGACGGCGGCCCGACGTTCTGGCTGTACGTGCTACCGCTGGGCTTCCTGCTCACGCAGTACACGATCACCGGCTTCGACGCCTGCGCCCACGTGTCGGAGGAGACCCACGGCGCGGCCCGCACGGCGGCCAAGGGCCTGTGGCAGTCGATTTTCTACTCGGCGATCGGCGGCTGGATCCTGCTGCTGTCGTTCCTGTTCGCGGCCACGAACGTGGACGCCGTCAACGCCGAGGGCGGCTTCGTCGGGGCCATCTTCACCTCGTCGCTGTCGTCCACGCTCGCCACCGTCATCTTCGGCATCTCCACCATCGGGCAGTTCTTCTGCGGCATGAGCTGCGTGACCTCGATGTCGCGGATGACGTACGCGTTCTCCCGGGACGGCGCGGTGCCGGGCTGGCGGCTGTGGTCGAAGGTCGACCGCAACCGCACACCGGTCAACGCCATCATCGGCGGGTGCGGGGTCGCGCTGCTGATCACGCTGCCCGCGCTCTACGCGCCGGAAGGCACGACGACCCCGGTGGCGTTCCTCGCCGTGGTGTCCATCGCGGTAATCGGGCTCTACCTCGCGTTCCTCATCCCGATCTGGCTGCGCCTGCGCGCGGGCGACTCCTTCCAGCCCGGACCATGGACCCTCGGCCCCAAATACAAGGCGTTGTCCTGGATCGCGGTGATCGAGATCGCGATCATCTCGATCTACTTCGTGCTGCCGATCGCCCCGTCGGGCGTCCCGGGCAACAAGGACTTCACCTGGACGTCGGTGAACTACGCCCCCATCGCCGTGGGGGCCGTGCTCATCGGCATCGCCCTGTGGTGGCACCTGTCGGCCAAGCACTGGTTCGCCGGGCCCCGCCGTACGGTCGACGACGCGGGCGACCGCGAAACGGTCGGGTAACCCCTCAGGAGGCCTCGAACGCCGCCGCGACGACTCGGCGGGTCTCCTCCATGGAGGCCCGTCCGAGCTCGCGGGCGATCGAGGTCATCTCCACGTCGGGCATGCCGCACGGGACCGCGAGATCCCACGGCGTGAGGTCGCCGTCCACGTTGAGCGCGAAGCCGTGGCTGGTGACCGACCGGCTCGACCGCATGCCGATCGAGACGATCTTCCGGCCGGTGTCCCGGGTCCAGACGCCCGTGAGCAGCTCCGATCCGGGCGGGGTGTCGCGCCGCTCGGCCGGGACGCCGAGCTTCGCCAGCGCCTCGACCAGCCGCAGCTCGACCTCGCGGATGTAGTCGACCACACCTTCACCGGTCCGCAGCTTCACGATGAGATAGCCGACGAGCTGCCCGGGCCCGTGATAGGTGAGCTGGCCGCCGCGGCCGGTCGGCACCACGGGGATGCCGGCCGACGGGTCGGGCAGATGCGTCTCCAGCGTCCGCTTGCCGATCGTGAAGACCGGCGGATGGCTGAGCAGCCACAGTGTGTCGGGCCGCGCGTCGTCCTGCCGCTCCGCCACCAGCGCGTCCATGCGCTCCATGGCCTTCTCGTAATCGACCAGCTCGTCCTGGACCAGGGTCAGGGGCCGTTGCCGCATCATCGCTCACCTCTTTCGATGTGAGCATAAACGCGGCCGGATGGCCCCGTGCTTCCTACCTGTGCCCGTACGAGTAGTGGTAGTCCGTGGAGGCGGGAGCCTTGGGGAACAGCACCCACATGATGAGGTAGGCCACGAACTGCGGGCCCGGCAGCAGGCAGGACAGCAGGAACAGCGCCCGCACGACCGTCGGCGACATGCCGTACCGGTCCGCGATCCCCCCGCAGACGCCGGCGATGATCCTGTGCTGTCTCGATCGGTACATCGATCGGCTCCTTTCGTCATCCGGTCCAACGGACGGCGTAGAAGCACCCGTTCCACGAGAAACCCTGAGAAAACCCCGATCCCGACCCTGAGACGACAGAGATTCAGTGCTGCCAGGGCGCGCCCGGCACGACCAGCGGGCCGCCCGTGACCGGATCCGGCACGACGACGGAGGCGAGCCCGAAGACCTCCTGGACCAGGTCGGCGGTGATGACGTCGCCGGGCGCGCCCTGGGCGACGATCCGTCCCGCCTTCATGGCGACGATGTGGTCGGCGTATCGGGCGGCCTGGTTGAGGTCGTGCAGGACGACGACCACGGTCCGGCCACGCTCCCGGTTGAGCTGCCGCACCAGGTCGAGCACCTCCACCTGGTGGGCGATGTCGAGATAGGTCGTCGGCTCGTCGAGCAGCAGGAGGTCGGTGTCCTGGGCGAGGGCCATCGCGATCCAGGCCCGCTGCCGCTGGCCGCCGGACAGCTCGTCGACCGGCCGCTCCGCGAGATCGCCGGTCTCGGTGCGGTCCATCGCCTCGGTGACGGCCTTCTCGTCCGCCTCCGTCCACTGCTGCCACCACTTGTGGTGGGGCTGCCGCCCGCGGGTGACGAGTTCGGAGACCGTGATCCCCTCCGGCGGCACGGGGGTCTGCGGCAGCAGCCCGATCTCCCGGGCGACGCGTTTGGTGGGGATGCGGGCCAGCTCGGTGCCGTCCAGCAGCACCGAGCCGCGCCGCGGCTTGAGCAGCCGGCCCAGCGCGCGCAGGAGGGTGGACTTGCCGCACGCGTTGGGCCCGATGATGACGGTGACCTGCCCGTCCGGGATCTCCAGGTCGAGGCCGTCGACGACCGTACGGTCCTCGTACGTGAGCACGAGCCCCTCGGCCCTCAGGCGGTTGCCGGTCATGCTGTCGCCGGTCATGCGGTGCCTATCATGTCGTGCCTCCGGAACGGCTGCGGGTGCGGACGATCAGCCACATCAGATAGGGAGCGCCCACCACCGCGGTGAACACGCCGACCGGCAGCTCGATCGGGGAGAACAGCTTGCGGGCCAGCAGATCCGCGATGGTCACGATCAGGGCGCCGGTCAGCGCGGAGCCGAGCAGGGGGATCTGCGCGGTGCGCGACAGGCGGCGGGCGATCTGCGGGGCGAGCAGCGCGACGAAGTCGACCGGTCCCGCCGCGGCCGTCGCCACCGACGCCAGGACGACGCCGAGGACGATCAGGCCCAGGCGGACCCGGCCGAGCCGTACGCCGAGAGCGGTCGCGGTGTCGTCGTCGAACGACACCGAGCGCTGGGCCCGGGCCGCCCAGAGCAGCGCCGGCGTCAGCACGAGCAGGATCGAGGCGAGCGGCGCGGCGTGATCGTAGCCGCGGCCGTTGAGCGACCCGGTGAGCCAGACCTTGGCCTGCTGGGCCACCAGGAAGTCGCCCTTGGTGAGGAACAACTGCGTCAGGGAGCCGAGGGCCACCGAGATGCCGATGCCGATGAGCACGAAGCGCGAGGCGTGCAGGCCCCTGCGCCAGGCGAAGACGTAGACCAGCGCGGCGGCGGCCAGGCCCCCGACGATCGAGATGTACGGCAGGGTGTCGTACGCCGCGACGCCGAAGGTCATCGCGGCGACGGTCGCCGCGCCCGCGCCCTGGGTCACGCCGATCACGTCCGGGCTGGCGAGCGGGTTGCGGGCCACGGTCTGGACGAAGGACCCGGCGAGGCCGAAGGCGGCGCCGGCGAGCAGGCCGACCGCGAGGCGGGGCATCCGCAGCGTGCCGACCACGAACGCGTCCGGGCTCGGCTGCCCCCACAGCACCCGGAGGACCTCCGCGGGGCTGACGAACGACTCGCCGACGCACAGGTAGGCCACGGCGGCCAGCGCGAGCGCCGCGCCGAGCAGGACGGCGACGAGGGCCGCCCTGCGATGCAGCAGGAAGCTCCCCCGCCCCACCCGCAGGACGGCGAAGCCCACGGGGCGCGTCATGCCGCCACCACCGCTTTCCTGCGTACGAGGGCGATCAGGAACGGCACGCCGAGCAGCGCGGTCATGACCGCCACCGGCACCTCCGAGGGCGGGAAGACGATGCGGCCGATGACGTCGGCGACCAGGAGCATCACGGGACCGAGCAGGGCCGCCGCGGGCAGCACCCAGCGGTGGTCGGTGCCCACGATGGCCCGCGCGATGTGCGGAACGGCCAGGCCGGTGAAGGCGATCGGGCCGGCGGCGGCGACCGCGACGCCGGTCAGGACGGTGGCGCCGAGACCTCCGAGGATCCGCAGCAGGGGGACGTTGTGGCCGAGCCCCTTGGCGACGTCCTCGCCGAGGGCGAGCGCGTCGAGCCCCCGGGCCATCGCGAGGACCAGCAGCAGCCCCGCGAGGAGGAACGGCCAGGTCTGACCGGCGACCTCGGCGCTCCGGCCGCTGAGCGAGCCGACGTGCCAGAACCGGAACTCGTCGAGGGCCTGGGCGTCGGTCGTGGTGATGCCGGAGACCAGGGAGGCGAGCAGGGCGTTCATCGCGGTGCCGGCCAGGGCGAGCTTGACCGGGGTGGCGCCGCCGCGCCCGCCGCTGGCGATGACGTAGACGGCGACCGCCGCGATCCCCGCGCCCGCGAAGGCGAACCACACATAGCCGGTCAGCGAGTGCACTCCGAGGAACGCGATCGCGCACACCACGCCCACCGAGGCGCCCTGGCTGACGCCCAGGATGCCGGGCTCGGCGATGGGGTTGCGGGTGATGCCCTGCATGACCGTGCCGGCCACGGCGAGGGCGACGCCGGCCATCACCCCGATGAGGGTGCGGGGCACCCGCAGCGACCGTACGACCTGGGCGTCGCCGCTGCCGCCGCCGTGCGTCAGGGCGTCGATCACCACGCTCGGCGCGATCTGGCGGCTGCCCACCGCGAGGCTGAGCAGCACGGCGAGGACCAGCAGCGCGGCGAGGGCCAGCAGGATCGCGCCCCCGGCGGTCGGGCCGACACGGTGTGAGGTGGCACGACGTCGGGCGCGGCGGCGAGTGGCACGGGACATTCGTTCGCTTTCTCGGAGCGGGACCACGTGCCTACTTGACGAGGTACCGCTCCAGGTCCCCGACGACCTGCATGGCGGCGGTGACGCCGAGACCGAGATACCAGGTCTCGTCCGGGACCTCGTAGGCGTGCCCCGCCTTGACCGCCTTGAGGTCCTTCCACAGCGGGTTGCTCTGGACCGCCGCCTTGTTCGTGGCCTTCGGGTCGCCGTACACGCCGGTGAAGATGACGTCCGCGTCGGCCTGGTCGATGTTCTCCGCGCTCACCTCGGCGGCGAGGTCGGGGATGTTCTGGTTGGCGGGGCGCGGGATGCCGGCGTCCTTGAGGATGGTGCCGATGAAGGAGGCGTTGGCGTAGAGCCGGATCACGCCGTTGGGCATGAAGCGCACCATCGAGACGACGGGCTTGTGGTCGCCCAGTTTCGCGCCGAGTGCCTTCACCTTGGCGTCATACTCGGCGAGTTTCGCCTTGGCCTCCTCGGTCTTGTCGAGGGCGGCGGCGTTGAGGAGGTAGTTCTCCTTCCAGGTGAACCCGGGACGGATGGAGAACACGGTCGGGGCGATCTTCGACAGCTCGTCGTACTGCTCGGCGGCGCGCAGCCGGCTGCCGAGGATGAGGTCCGGGTGCAGCCCGGCGATCGCCTCCAGGTTGAGGTTGTTGATCGTGCCGACGTTCTTCGGGTCGCCGGCGTCCTGCTTCAGGTAGGACGGCAGGTCGGGCGAGCCCTCGCTGGGCGCGAAGCCGACCGGCTTGACGCCCAGGGAGACGACGTTGTCGAGCTCTCCGACATCCAGGACGACGACTCGCTTGGGCTGGGCCTTGATCTCGGTCGTGCCCATGGCGTGGGTGATGGTGCGCGGCCACTCGCCCGGCTTGGCGGTGGTGCCCATCTCGGCGGTCTTCTCCGCGGCGGTGCCGAAGTCGGAGCCGCCCTTGGCGACGGCCTTGGCGGCGTCGGCGGCGGACGTGCTCGTGCCCCCGCCGCTCGCTGCGCCGCTGCCGGAGGAGGCGCCGCAGGCGACCAGTGAGAGGGCGACTGCGACGGCGCCGATACCGAGACCGATACCGCGGTGCCGGAGAGACATACGGGGGCTCCCTGCCGAGGGCTGAATTTAGGTAAGCCTTACCTTATAGGTAGATCCCCTTGAGGCGACAAGCCCGAAAAGTGTGGTTATGGTCACCGACAGCCGCCCGGCGCACCAGGACGTCGATTCGACCACCTCCCGCTGGTGATCTTCTTCGGGAAGAGGGCATATAGGGAGACAAACGACCGTCTCTGGAGTCTAAGCATGGATATCGCCACCTTGCAGGGGCAGACCCGCCTGTACCTGCGCCAGAAGATCACCATGATGGTGAACAGATATGTCGTCCATGCGGCGAACCCCGACGGTTCGGAGGGCGAGGTCGTGGCCTTCGCCGAGCAGAAGCGGATGGCCCTGAAGGAGCAGGTGACGCTCTACACGGACGAGTCCCGTCAGACGGAGCTGGCCGGGTTCAAGGCGCGCAAGGTCCTCGACCTCGCGGGCGAGTACGACGTGGTGGACGACACGGGCCACCCCATCGGCACGTTCCGCAAGGATTTCGGCCGGTCGCTGCTCCGCTCGACCTGGCATCTCCAGCAGCCGGGGCTGCCGACGCTGACCGGGCAGGAGCGGCAACTGGCGGTCGCCCTGTTACGCCGGTTCTCCGACTCGCTGCAGTGGCTGCCCTACCACTTCGACTTCAGCATCGGCGCCTCGATCGCGTTCTCGGTCGACCGCAGGTGGGGCCTGCGCGACCGCTACGCCATCGAGATCCGCGATCCGCGCCTCGACCGCCGCCTGGTCATCGCCATGGCCGTCGCGCTCGACGCCCTCCAAGCCCGATGAAGGCCGATAGAGCCCGATAGAGGATGATAGAGGCCGGTAGGGCCCGCTAGATCACGGGGAATTGCCGCGACACGTGCGCCTGTTATAGTCAGCGACAAGCCGTATGGTTCTGGCTCCGTCTCTGAGCCCATACGCGCCCAGCACAGCAGGCCGGTCCTCCAGCTCCGGCCTCTTCACGAATCTCGCGCGAATCCCGCTGCCTGCGGACGAACGCGCACTCCCACACCCACCCACGCTTTGCCCCAGACAGCTCCGGCACAAGGAGTCCCATGACCACCACCACTCTCAGCGTTCCCAAGCAGCGCAGCACTTCCCGCACCGGACAGGCCCGTACGAAGGACGCCCCGGCCGTCGAGGTCACCGGTCTGCTCGACCAGGCGGGCAGGAACACGGTGATCCGCACGAACGGCTACCTGCCCGGCCCGAAGGACGTGACCGTCCCGGCCGCGCTCGTGGACGCGCTCGACCTGCGCCGCGGCGACCACGTCCGCGGCGTCGCCCAGAACGGCCTGCTCACCTCCGTCGCGATCGTGAACGGCGAGCCCGTGGAGACCGCGCGGCCGCACTTCGCCGACCTCGTGCCGATCTATCCCGACGAGCGCCTGCGCCTGGAGACGACGCGCAACATCCTGACCACGCGGGTCATCGACCTGTTCGCGCCGATCGGCAAGGGCCAGCGCGGCCTGATCGTCGCCCCGCCGAAGGCCGGCAAGACCATGCTCCTCAAGGCCGTCGCGAACGCGATCACCACCAACCACCGCGAATGCCACCTCATGGTCGTCCTGGTGGACGAGCGGCCAGAGGAGGTCACCGACATGCGCGCGTCGGTGCGGGCCGAGGTGATCGCCTCGACCTTCGACCGCCCACCGCAGGACCACATCACCGCGGCCGAGCTCGCCGTCGAGCGGGCCAAGCGGCTCGTGGAGGCGGGCCGTGACGTCGTCGTGCTCATCGACTCGATCACCCGCCTCGGCCGGGCGTACAACATGGCCGCGCCGAGCGGCGGGCGCGTGCTCACGGGCGGCATGGACGCCGGGGCCCTGCACCAGCCCAAGAAGGTGCTCGGCGCCGCCCGCAACATCGAGGGCGGCGGCTCGCTCACGATCCTCGCCACCGCGCTGGTCGAGACCGGCTCGAAGATGGACGACAACCTCTTCGAGGAGTTCAAGAGCACCGGCAACATGGAGCTGAAGCTCAGCCGGAGCCTGGCCGACCGCCGGATCTTCCCCGCCGTCGACGTCGTCGCCTCCGGCACCCGCCGCGAGGAGCTCCTGTTCGACCCCGCCGAGCTTCCCCTGACGCGCAGGCTCCGCCGGGCGCTGCACGAGCAGGAGTCCATCGAGTCGTTCCTCACCTCGATGAAGAACACCGGGTCCAACGCCGAATTGCTTCTCGCCCTGCGCCGCGCATGATGTGAGCCCGGAATGTGAGCACGGAATGTGAGCACGGAATGTGAGCACCGGCACCAAGCCCCTGCCTGGCCGGCGCCGTGTGACCGGCCCTCCCGGCCCGCGCGGGCCGGGAGGGAACGGGTTCAGATGCCGATCGGATGCCAGACGGTCTTGGTCTCCAGGAACGCCGTCATCCGCTCGATGCCGGGGTCGGCGAGCCAGTCCACGCGATCCACCGGCGGCCGGAGCACCCGCTTGAGGTTCTCCGCGGCCAGCTCCTCACACGTGACGGCCAGCTCGGGATCGGCGCCGGTCAGGTCGATGCCGTTGACGTCCATGTGGCCCGCCAGCCAGGGGGCGATCTCGGCGGCCGAGCCGGTGAGGATGTTCACCACCCCGCCCGGCAGGTCGGAGGTCGCCAGCACCTCGGCCAGCGTGATCGCCGGCAGCGGCGCACGCTCGGAGGCGATCACCACACAGGTGTTGCCGGTCACGATCACCGGGGCGATCACGCTGATCAGCCCGAGCAGCGGCCCCTCCTGCGGAGCCACCACCGCGACCACGCCGGTCGGCTCGGGGCTCGACAGGTTGAAGTAGGGCCCGGCCACCGGGTTGGCCGACCCTAGGACCGCGCCGATCTTGTCGGACCAGCCCGCGTACCAGACCAGCCTGTCGACCGACGCGTCCACCATCTCGCCGGCCTGCTTGGCCCCCACGCCGCCCATCGCGGTGATCTCCGCGACGAACTGCGCGCGGCGGCCTTCCAGCATCTCGGCGATGCGGTAGAGGATCTGGCCCCTGTTGTACGCCGTGGCACCCGACCAGCCGGGGAACGCCTTGCGCGCCGCCCCGACCGCGTCCCTGGCGTCCTTGCGGGAGGCCCTGGCCGCGTTGGCGAGGAAGTCGCCCTTGGAGGAGGTCACGACATACGACCTTCCGCTCTCCGAACGCGGGAACGCGCCGCCGATGAACAGCTTGTACGTCTTGCGCACGCTCAGGCGTCCGGTGCGCTCACTCATCGAAGGTTCCAATCTCCAGAGGACGGGCCGGCTGGTAGGTCTGGCCACAGCGGCACACGCCGCCCCGGTGGGCGAACCAGCCGTGCCGTACGGCGAAGCGGCGGGAGCGGCTGCCCCGGGAGAAGCCGTCACCGGCGCCCGCGCGCGCCCGGCGGGCCAGGCGGCGGCGCTGCCCGTCGGCGCACCTGCACGACGGACGGCCGGAGGGGTGATGACACCGGTCATACGGCAAGGTAGGCCTCCAGACCGTGGCGTCCGCCCTCGCGGCCGTAGCCCGACTCCTTGTAGCCGCCGAACGGCGAGGTCGGGTCGAACCGGTTGAACGTGTTGGACCAGACGACGCCGGCCCGCAGCCGGGACGCCATCCACAGCATGCGCGAGCCCTTCTCGGTCCACACGCCCGCCGACAGCCCGTACGGCGTGTTGTTGGCCTTCTCCACCGCCTCGGCGGGGGTGCGGAAGGTCAGCACCGACAGCACCGGGCCGAAGATCTCCTCACGGGCGATCCGGTGCGACTGGGCCACGCCGGTGAAGACGGTGGGCGGGAACCAGTAGCCGCGGTCGGGGATCGGGCAGGCGGGCGACCACCGCTCGGCGCCCTCGGCCTCCCCGGCCGCCGACAGCTCGCGGATCTTGGCGAGCTGCTCGGCCGAGTTGATCGCGCCGATGTCGGTGTTCTTGTCCAGCGGGTCGCCGAGCCGCAGCGTGCCGAGACGCCGCTTGAGCGCCTCCAGCAGGTCGTCGGCGACCGACTCCTGCACCAGCAGCCGCGATCCCGCGCAGCAGACGTGGCCCTGGTTGAAGAAGATGCCGTTGACGATGCCCTCGACGGCCTGGTCGAGCGGCGCGTCCTCGAACACGATGTTGGCGGCCTTGCCGCCGAGCTCCAGCGTGAGCTTCTTGCGGGTGCCCGCGAGGCTCCTCGCGATGAGGCGGCCGACCTCGGTGGAGCCGGTGAAGGCGACCTTGTCCACGTCGGGGTGGTTCACGAGCGCGGCGCCCGTCTGGCCCGCGCCGGTGACGATGTTCACGACGCCCGGCGGCAGGTCGGCCTGGCGGCAGATGTCGGCGAACGCGAGCGCGGTCAGCGGCGTGGTCTCGGCCGGCTTGAGCACGACCGTGTTGCCGCAGGCCAGCGCGGGAGCGATCTTCCAGGCCAGCATGAGCAGCGGGAAGTTCCACGGGATGACCTGCCCGGCCACGCCCAGCGGCCGGGGGTTCTCGCCGAACCCGGCGTACGCCAGCTTGTCGGCCCAGCCGGCGTAGTAGAAGAAGTGGGCGGCGACCAGCGGGAGGTCCACGTCGCGGGACTCCCTGATCGGCTTGCCGTTGTCGAGCGTCTCCAGGACCGCGAGCTCACGCGCACGCTCCTGGATGATCCGGGCGATCCGGAACAGGTACTTGGCCCGCTCCGCGCCCGGCATGGCCGACCAGACGGGGAACGCCTTGGCCGCGGCCTGGACCGCGCGGTCGACGTCGGCCTCCCCCGCCCACGCGACCTCCGCGAGCACCTCCTCGGTGGCCGGGTTGACGGTCTTGTGGCGCTCCTCGCCCTGCGGCTCGACCCACTCGCCGTTGATGAACAGGCCGTACGACGGCCGGATGTCGACGATGTCCCGCGACTCTGGTGCGGGTGCGTATTCGAACATGCCTCAGTCCAGCCCTCAGTCCAGCGTGAAGTAGTCGGGACCGGCGTACCGGCCGGTGGCCATCTTCTGCCGCTGCATGAGCAGGTCGTTCAGCAGCGAGGAGGCGCCGAGGCGGAACCAGTCGGCGTGCAGCCAGTCGGGCCCGGCGGTCTCGTTGACCAGCACCAGGTATTTGATCGCGTCCTTGGTGGTGCGGATGCCGCCCGCGGGCTTCACGCCCACCTTGCGGCCGGTCGCGGCCAGGAAGTCGCGCACGGCCTCCAGCATGACGAGCGTCACCGGCAGCGTCGCGGCCGGCGACACCTTGCCGGTCGAGGTCTTGATGAAGTCGGCCCCGGCGATCATCGCGAGCCAGGAGGCTCGTCGCACGTTGTCGTACGTCGCGAGCTCGCCGGTCTCCAGGATCACCTTCAGATGGCTGTCGCCGCAGGCTTCCTTGATGGCGACGATCTCCTCGTACACCTTGAGGTAGTCGCCGGCGAGGAACGCGCCGCGGTCGATGACCATGTCGATCTCGGCGGCTCCGGCGGCCACGGCGAGGGACGTGTCGGCGACCTTGACCTCAAGGGAGGACCGGCCGCTGGGGAACGACGTGGCGACGGACGCCACCTTCACGCCGGATCCGGAGAGGGCCTCGACGGCGGTCGCGACCAGGTCGGGGTACACGCAGACGGCGGCGACCGGCGGCACGGAGGAGTCGGTGGGATCGGGCCGCACCGCCTTGGCGCACATCGCCCTGACCTTGCCGGGGGTGTCCGCGCCTTCCAGGGTGGTGAGGTCGACCATCCCGATGGCCATGTCGATGGCCTGTTTCTTGGCGGTCGTCTTGATGGATCGCGTGCCCAGCATCGCGGCCCGGGCGTCCGCCCCGACCCTGTCGACCCCGGGAAGGCCGTGCAGGAACGCACGCAGCGTCGAGGGTGAGGAGGCGACCTCCGCGAGCGGAGTAGTCATAGTTGGCACGAGACCAGCATCCCCGACCACGCGGAATGATTCCAAACCCGGAGACCCGGGCGTCCCTAAGGCATCTCCTTACCCGCCTTAGAAGTCCTATGCCGTAAGCCCCTGCCAGAGATAGGGCATCCGCCCGATGTGCCGCACCACGCCTTAGACCGAACCTTGAGGAGTACGAGAAGAGACCCGAAACAAGGAGACACTCTGATGGGTCCGGAACTGCACTACCAGGTAATGATCAACCGGGCGACCGAGCTTCAGGAGGAGGCCGCCGCCCACCGCCGCGCGCGCGAGGCGCAGTCGGGCCTGAAGGCCCAGCAGCGCTCCGGCAACCGCCGGCTGCGTGCGGCCTTCGGCAAGCTCCGCACCT
Source organism: Microbispora sp. CSR-4 (assembly GCF_008033685.1). Lineage (NCBI taxonomy): Bacteria > Bacillati > Actinomycetota > Actinomycetes > Streptosporangiales > Streptosporangiaceae > Microbispora > Microbispora sp. CSR-4. Next base: position 174,592 of record NZ_VJVX01000005.1, on the reverse strand, counting down.
CATGAGACGCGTACGAAGGCCCGGCCGGACCCTCCCTCCCGGCCGGGCCTTTCAGCCGCCGTGAACCACACCGTGAACGACACCGTGAACCACACCGTGGAGCACACCGTGAGGCTCATGGGGGCACAGAGGTCTGACCGAAAAACCAGGCGAAGCCACGCAAAGGGTCATGACATGCTGGAGCACATGACACGCCGGGCGGTGAGCCCCGTCTTCGTCGGGCGGGGCGCGGAGCTGGAGACCCTGGGCGAGGCCTACGACCAGGCGCGCAAGCAGGCCACCGCGGCGGTGCTCATCGGCGGCGAGGCGGGCGGGGGGAAGACCCGCCTCGCCGGCCGGGTCGCGGAGCAGGCAGCGCAGGACGGCGCCCACGTGCTCGTCGGGGGCTGCGTGGAGCTGTCCGCGGAGGGCCTGGCCTACGCCCCCTTCACCGCCGCGCTGCGGCAGCTCGTCCGGGAGTGCGGCGCGGCCGAGGTCGCCGCCCTGCTGCCCGACGGCGCCGCCCGCGACCTGGCCAGGCTGCTGCCCGAGTTCGGCGAGCCGAGCGGCGACGGGGAGACCGAGTCGGCCCGCGCGCGGCTGTTCGAGCTGATCCTGGCGCTGCTCGAACGCCTCTCCGAGCGGCGGCCGGTGGTGCTCGTCATCGAGGACATCCACTGGGCCGACCGTTCCAGCCGCGACCTCATCGCCTTCCTCAGCCGCAACCTCAAGACGGCTCCCGTCCTGATGGTCATGACGTACCGCTCGGACGAGCTGCACCGCACCCATCCCCTGCGGCCGGTGCTGGCCGAGCTGGGACGGGTCGATGGCGTGGTCCGGGTGGACCTGCCCCGTTTCACCCAGGACGAGGTCGCCGAGCAGATGGCCGGGATCCTCGGAGTGACCCCCGAGTTCGCCAAGGTCGACCGGGTCTTCGACCGCAGCGGCGGCATCCCGCTGTTCGTGGAGGCGCTGCTCGACTGCGGCGAGGACTGCTCGTTCCCCGACTCGCTGCACGACCTGATCATCGGCTCGGTGGAGCGGCTGCCCGAGGAGACCCAGCGGGTGCTCAGGATCGCCGCCGCCGGGGGCATCCGCGTCGGTCACGCCCTGCTCGCGGCGGTCAGCGGCCTGTCCGACGTCGATCTGGAGAACGCGCTGCGGCCCGCCATCGCGGCCAACGTGCTGCAGGTGGCCGACGGCGGGGCGTACGCGTTCCGGCACGCCCTGATCCGCGAGGCGGTCCACGACGAGCTGCTGCCCGGCGAGCACGCGCGGATGCACGCGAGGTACGCCGAGGAGATCGACCGCGACCGCGGTCTGGTGCCCCCGGGCCGGGCGGCCATCGAGATCGCCCACCACTGGTACTCCGCCCGTGACGATCTGTGGGCGCTGATCTCCGCCTGGGAGGCGTCCGAGAAGGCGGCCAAGTCGTTCGCCTACACCGAGCAGATCCAGCTCCTCGAACGCGTGCTGACGCTGTGGGACAAGGTGCCCGACGCCGCCGAGCGCATCGGCCACGACCACTGCACGGTGCTGGAACGGGCCTCCGAGGCGGCGTTCCTCAGCGGCGAGATGGAGCAGAGCCAGAAGTACGTGCGCGGCGCCCTGGCCGAGCTCGACGAGGAGACCTCACCCGAGCGGGTGGCCGAGCTGATGGTCCGCATGGCCAACGTCAAGGCGCACAAGGGCAAGCCGGGCATCCTGGAGTATCTGTGGCGCGCCGAGCGGCTGGTGCCGCAGCCGGGCGACGTACGCGCGCTGGTGCTGACCCGGCTGGGCCAGACCCTGATGTGCGCCGACGGGGTCGCCGAGGGCACCGCGCTCACCGAGGAGGCGCTGCGCATCGCCCGCGACATGGGCGACGAGGTGCAGGAGGCCGACCTCCTGATCAACATGGCGCTCGGCCACTCCATCAACGGCGACCTCGAGACCACGATCGCGCTCAACGAGCAGGCGCTGGCGATGGGCAGGCGCCTGAACTCGCCCCGCATCATCCTGCGCGCCCTGGCCAACAACGTCGACGCCCTCGACAACCTCGGCCGTTCGGAAGAGGCCGTGGCGCTCGCGCTGGAGGGCGAGAAGCTCGCCCGGCGATACGGCAGGTTCCGCCACCAGGGCACGTTCATCGCCAACAACCGGGCGGAGGCGCTGGAGTCGCTCGGCCGGTGGGACGAGGCCGTCGAGATCATCGAGCGGTCCCTGACGATGGGGCCGACCCTGCGCAACCGGTGGCACATGCTGCGGGTCCGCGCGGACATCGCGATCGCGCGCGGCGAGGAGGACCTGGCGGAGGACATCCTCACCGAGGTCGGCGTCTTCTCCCCGCATCGGGACGAGCAGACCCAGGAGTGGACGAACAACGTCCGCCTGCGTCTCGCGTGGCACCTGCTGCGCGGCGAGCCCCTGAAGGCACTCGACGTGCTGGAGAAGGCTCTCGACACCCCGCCGCTGGCCCGCAAGGCCATGCTTGCCGGACGGCTGCTCGCCCTGGTCCGATACGTCTGCGACGCGGCGGCGCCGGTCGCCCCCGACCGGGTGGCCCCGGTGCGGGAGCTGGGCGACCGGCTGGCCGTCAACCTGGGCGACGGTCCGGTGAACGAGGCGTTCGGACTGGTCTACCGGGGCGAGTTCGACGCCGCGGCCGAGGCGTGGCGGCGGCTGGGCCGTCCGTACGTCCGGGCCAAGGCGCTGCTGCACGGCGCCGCGGCCGCCGCCGCGAGCGGCGACCGTGAGGGTGCCATCGCGCGGCTGCGCGAGGCCTGCCCGCTCGCGGTCGCGTTGCGCGCCACCCCGATGGTCACCCAGATCGAGACGCTGGCCCGCCGCGTCGGCACCCCGCTCTCCGACCCCACCCCGTCCGAGCCCGTACGGCAGGCCGACCTGACCCCGCGCGAGCTGGAGGTGCTGCGCCTGGTGGCGGCCGGGCGCAGCAACCGGGACATCGCGGCCGAGCTGTTCATCTCGGCCAAGACCGTCAGCGTGCACGTGTCGAACATCCTGCCCAAGCTGGGGGTGTCGAGCCGGGGCGAGGCCGCCGCCGCGGCCCACCGCCTGTCCCTGCTCGATTAGGCGGGGCTCGATCAGGCGGGGCTCGATCAGGCGGACGAGAGTCAGGCGAACAGGGGCTCGGCCAGCAGCAGCACGCCGAAGACGGCGAACGCCGCGGCGGCGCCATACTTGATCCACTTGTCCGGCAGGCGGGTGCCGAGGAACCGGCCGACCAGGATGGCCAGCGCGTCGGCGGCGACCATGCCCACGGTCGAGCCGACCCACGTGCCGAACCAGCCGTGCTGGGTGGCCAGCGTGATGGTGGCGAGCATGGTCTTGTCGCCCAGCTCGCTGAGGAAGAACGCCACGGCGACGGCGATGAAGGCGTTGCGGGTGGTCTTGGCCGCCTTGCCCTTCTCCTCCTCGGTGAGCTCGTCGCCGCGCAGCGTCCACGCCGCGAAGGCGAGGAACGCCAGGCCCGCGATGATCGAGATGGCGGTGGTGGGGAGGGCGTCGCCGACGATCCTGCCGAGCCCGACGCTGACGAGGTGGACGAGCGCGGTCGCCGCGGTGATGCCGGCCAGCACCGGCCCCGTCTTGAACCGGGTCGCGAAGGTCAGGGCCATGAGCTGGCTCTTGTCGCCCAGCTCGGCCACGAAGATGACGACGAGAGAGATCCAGAGGGCTTGCACGGGGTCGCCTTCCTACAGGGGAGTTGCGACCGGGCCGCCGTACGACACCCGGGGAGTTCGGGCACGACTTCGGCCCGGCAGCATGTGATCATGACTGTCGGGCCGAAGGTCTCGTCCGCCACGAGGGCTCCACGACCGGGCGGGCGAACCGCCAGTGTGTCGATCAGTGGATTGTGGACTACTCCCCTTCGGGTCGTCCCAGTTTAACCGAGCTAGAGACGCACTCCCACCAGCACGGGCTCGTTGACGAGCCACACCCCGAACTTCTCGTGCACGCCCTCGCGCACCTCGCGGGCGAGCGCCAGCAGCTCGGCCGCGCCCGCCTCTCCGGTGGGATTGGTGAGGGCCAGCGTGTGCTTGGTCGAGATGCGCACCCGGCCCTTCTCGTAGCCCTTGGGGAACCCGGCGTTCTCGATCAGCCACGCCGCCGGCACCTTGACCGTGCCGTCGGGCATGTCCCAGCGCGGGTGGCCGGGGGCCCGCAGCTCCAGGGCCGCCGCCTCCTCCGGGCCGAGCACGGGATTGGTGAAGAACGATCCGGCGCTGCGCGTGTCCGGGTCGCCGGGGTCGAGCACCATGCCCTTGCCACGGCGCAGCTCCAGCACGGCCTCCCGCGCCTCGGCCAGCGGCACCCGTGCGCCGATCTCCACGCCGAGCCGCGCGGCCAGCTCCTTGTACGCCACGGGCCCCGACAGCGGCGAGCGCTCCAGGGCGTAGGTGACGGCCAGCACGACGTGGCGGCCGGGGTCGTGCTTGAACGCGCTGTGCCGGTAGGCGAAGCCGCACTCGGCGGCCGTGAGGTCCCGCACCTCGCCGGCCCTCCGGTCGTACACGCGGACGGCGGCGACGGTCTGCGAGACGTCCTGCCCGTACGCGCCGACGTTCTGGATCGGGGTGGAGCCCACCAGCCCGGGAACGCCCGACAGGCACTCGACCCCCGACCAGCCCTCGGCCACGCAGCGGGCGACCAGGGCGTCCCAGTCCTCCCCCGCCTGCACGGTGACCAGCACGCGCCCGTCCTGGGATGTCGCCTCCACGCCCAGCGTGGCGACGCGCACCACGAGCCCGTCGAACCCGTCGTCGCACACCACGAGATTGCTGCCGCCGCCGAGCACCAGCACCGGCTCGCCCGCGCGGTCGGCCTCGGCCACGGTCGCGATCAGCTCGTCCTGCGTCCGCGCCTGCGTGAACGCCCGGGCCGGTCCGCCCGTCCGCAACGTGGTGTACGGGGCGAGCGGCACCCCTGCCAGCCGGTCAGCCATCGGTCTCCTCGCACCCGGAACATCCCGACGAACAGGATATCTACCCGCGATCCTCGCGTTCCGCCTCGGCGATCACCTCGTCGACCCTGGACGTGGCCGAGCTGCCGTCCCACAGGAGCTGGGAGGCGACCACCGACGGCTCTCCCGAGGGGGTCAGCGCGGTCTCGATCGTCCCGCCGGGCGCGATGTCCCGCTTGGCCTCGGAGATCTCCTCCGGGCCCGCGGCCGCGGCGGCCTCCTTGGCGTTGCGCGCTCGCGGGCGGGGCAGGGCACCGCCGTGGGCGTCGCCCGCCTTGCCCGGGTCCTGGGTCTCCGCGGCGGCCCCGGCGACGTCGCCGTGCTCCCGCTGGGTCGTGACCGGCTCGTTCTTCGCTTCGTTGTCTCGCTCGCTCACGATCCGACCGCTACCCGGCATCGCGACGGTCAACCGGACCCGGCCAGGCGAGGGAGCTCAGGAGAGCTGGACCACCGCGCGGGCCTTGGACAGCACCCGGGAGTCGCCGGACTTCGCGGTCAGCGCCACGACGACCCGCTTGTCCTCGCGCTTCTCCTCGACGACCCCGCTGATCCTGATCGTCGCGCCGTTGTCGTCGTCGGGCACCACGACCATGGAGGAGAACCGGACGCCATACTCCACGACCGCGCCGGGGTCGCCCGCCCAGTCGGTCACGAACCGGCCGCCCTGCGCCATCGTGTACATGCCGTGCGCGATGACGTCGGGCAGGCCGACCGCCTTCGCGTAGCGCTCGTTCCAGTGGATGGGGTTGAAGTCGCCCGAGGCGCCGGCGTACCTCACCAGGTCCACCCGGCGGACCTGGTATTCGACGGCCGGGATCTCCTGGCCGGCCTCCACCTCGTCGTACTTGACCGTCGCCGCCATGATCAGGCCGCCCCTCCGCGCTCCACGATGACGTTGTACGTCCGGCAGACCAGCTCACCCGAGGTGGTCGAGACGTCGCTGCGCAGCGTCAGGAACTCGTTGCGGCCGACGCTGCGGATCTCCGCGATGGTCGATTTGCACACCAGCTCGTCGCCCGCGTGGATGGGGCGCTCATACTCGAACCTCTGCTCACCGTGCACGACCATCGCGAAGTTGAGCCCGAGGCCGGGGTCGCCGAGCGCGTCACCGGTCCCGAGAAGGCTGAACACGATGGGGAACGTGGGCGGCGCGACGACGTCCGGGTGCCCGGCCGCCACCGCGGCCTGCCGGTCGTGGTAGATCGGGTTGGAGTCGCCGATCGCGGTGGCGAACTCGCTGATCTTCACGCGGCTGACCTCGTAGGGCGCGGACGACTCGTACGTCCGCCCGACGAAATCGCGGTTCAAAGGCATCGGGCCGGCTCCTTCGGATGGGCTGGGTAGGCCGTACCGTAACAGACCTACGCCGGCGGGCACCGGCCCGCACCGCCCCGGACACGACAAACCGGCGCCCCAGTCAGGGAACGCCGGCGTCGGAAGTGCGTGCGGTCCGTGCCGTGACCTAGCGGGTCTCGCGGTGCGCCCGGTGCGTCTTGCAGTTGGGGCAGTACTTCTTCAGCTCAAGCCGATCCGGGTCGTTGCGCCGGTTCTTCCGCGTGATGTAGTTGCGGTGCTTGCACTCCTGGCAGGCCAGCGTGATCTTCGGCCTAACGTCTGCGGCAGCCACGTGGGAGTGCCTTTCTGCGTTCGGGACTACTGGACAACCCGCACCGGGGCCCCCTTGTTCAGGTGGCCCGGCAGGGTAGTAGCGGAGGCCGGACTTGAACCGGCGACACAGCGATTATGAGCCGCTTGCTCTGCCTGACTGAGCTACTCCGCCTAGGCCGGAAATGGATCCGGCCACGCAAGGATACCCGACCTGTACGGCTATTCGCGCATCGGGATCAGCCATGATCGAGATCGGTGCTTCGGCGGGGATGAGGCATCCCCACCAAGCCGAAAGCCCCACCCCGCAGCGCTCAGTCAGAAACGCTGCTTGGATAGGACTTTCTGGCTAGAGCCCCCAAACGGAATCGAACCGTTGACCTTCTCCTTACCATGGAGACGCTCTGCCGACTGAGCTATAGGGGCGGGTCCGCCTGCCGCTCTCGCGCTGCGGACAGGTGTAACCATACACGGCCACGGCGGTGTACGCGAACTCGAATCGCCCCTCCCGCGCAGGGGCTCAGGGCGTCGGCAGCACCCCGGACAGGTCGGCCTCGGGACGCTGCCGTACGGGCACGTCGGCCGTCACGGCGTAGCGGCTGAAGTAGCCCTTGCCCTTGACCGGGATCACGCTGCTCAGCGTCACCGTAGCGGCGTACGGCGCGTCCGCGCACTCGGGCAGGCACCAGGTGCCGCTGATCTTCCCGGCGCCGGTCGCCCTCGTCGGCCCCCACGTCCGCCAGGTGACCCCGCTCATCGTGCTGAACTCCGAGAGCACGAGGTTCGCCGGCCGCTGCTCCGCCCTGCCCCGCTCGGAGTCTCGGAGGTTGAGCACGTACACCGGCGTCTCGGCCACGGAGCCCGTGGTCGCCGACCCGCAGCCGCCCACGGCGGCGCAGAGCGCGATGGCGGTGAAAGACAGTGCGACGAAAGACAGGCAGACAGGCAGACGGACAGGCAGACGGACAGGCAGGCGCATCGATTCCCCCTCGGCATCTGAGTGCCCAGGGGCCACCCCTGTTACGCCTGCGGCCTCCGTGTGACCAGGCTATTTGACGGCCGTACGGGCGTCGCGGGTCCTGACGGGCAGCGGGATCACTTCGCAGAGGTCGGCGAGATCGACATATCGGGCGACCTCCTCGACCGAGAGACAGTCGGCGATCACCTGGCCGTTGCGCCGCACCCGCAGCACCTGCCGGTCACGGCGGTACGCGGGGACGATCTCATAACCGTCCGGTCCCACCCATCGGCTGTCCATAGGGGAACAAGCTATCGGGTTTTCCCCATGGCTACCTCCCGTCCCAGGGGAATCGGTTTAAGCGGAGTCTCAATCGACTCCAAGTGGGGAGCCGCACGATGAGCCCATGTCTGATACTCCCAACCTGCTGGGCTTCCGCATCGCGCACCGGGCGATGCGCACCGACTCCCGGCGCCTCGCCGACGTCACCGCCGAGATCGCCGCCGGCCGGCAGCCGTGCGGCCCGGAGCGCGCCGCTGCCATCCGCGACTACGCGACCAAGCTGTGCCGCGGCATCCACCCCCACCACAAGACCGAGGACGACCGCCTGTGGCCGCTGCTCGTCCGCTCGGCGGGCGCCGAGATCGACCTGAGCGAGCTGAGCGAGGACCACTCCGAGCTCGACCCGCTGTTGGAGGAGATCCAGGCCGTCGCGGGCGACCCGGCCGAGCTGGCCAAGCCGCTGCGCCGGCTGGCCGACCTGCTCGACGAGCACATCCAGGAGGAGGAGCGCACGATCTTTCCGATCATCATGCGGCACGTCTCCGGCAAGGACTGGGAGGAGTTGGAGCAGCACGTCCGCAAGGGTGGCGACGTTCGCTTCGAGCTGCCCAGGATCGAGCAGCACGCGCTGCCGGAGGAACTGGCGGAGCTGCGCAGGCTGGCCGGGCCCGTCCTGGTCGTCATGTTGGCGCTGATGCGCCGCGCCCACCGTCGCCGCGAGCGGCTGATCTTCGGCTCCGCATGAGCGCTGCGTTGTCGGCTTCGCGGCGGGCGGCCTCCTCCCAATGCGGAGAGCCGGCCTGCCGGGCGACCTCGGCGGCCCGCAGATAGTGGGCCCCGGCGTCGCCGGACCGGCCCAGGAACGCCGCCAGGTCGCCGAGCGTGTGGGCGACCGGCCCGAGCGTCACCGAGCCCGAGTGCAACCCGGCCAGCTCGCCGTCGGACGGCAGCAGCAGGCGATAGCACTCCTCGGCCTCCGCCCGGTGACCGAGCGCGATCGCGTTGTCCGCACGGAGGGACAGGAACACGAGCCAGTAGTAGTCCCGGCGGGGGACGCGTGCGGAGGCCCACACCACGCGGGCCTCCTCCAGCCGGCCGGCCCCGACGAGCGCCCGCGTGTACAGCTCGCCGACGTCCTGTGGCAGGCGTTCCCACAGGGCGGCGAGCTCCTCCACCGACTCGTGGACCCGCCCCGCGGCCAGCGTGACCACGAAACGGCCGACCGTCCCCACCATCGCGCCGTTGGCGTCACCGGTGCTCGCCAGCCGCTCGCCGAGCTGCGTGTAGGCGCTCTCGGCCCGCTCGAACTCGCCCCTGACCAGCAGGTGCACGGCGTCGAGGAACGCGAGGATGCCGAGGGCCAGGCCGAGCTGGCCGCTCGTCGACAGCTCCATCGCCTTGTCGGCGTGTCGGCGCGCCGTGGCCCAGTCGTTGCGGCCCAGCGCGGCCATGAGCAGCGAGAAGTGACCGAGCGTCTGGTAGCCGAGGAGCCCGGCGGCGGCCGAGGCGGCCAGCAGGTCGTGCCCGAGCCGCTCCAGGTCGTCCCGCCGTTCCGGGGTCAGGCAGACCCAGTAGCGCCCGTTGAGCGCCATGCACCGCAGGCGTGGGTCGCCGAGGGCGTCCGCGATCGCCAGCGCCTCCGCACTGGCGGCCTCGATGCGCGCCGCGTCGTGTCCTTCGAGCGCGTGGCAGAGGGCGACGAGCATCCGGCAGCGCAGCTCGCCTGCCTCCGCGGGCAGCGCCTCCTCGATCGCCTCGACGAGGTCGGCGTCGAGCACGCGGTCGGGCTGGATGGTCCAGATGACCGGCGCGTCGAGCGAGGACACCGCCCGCGCGACCGCGCCGCGATCCTCCGTCTGGCGGGCCACCGCGAGCGCCTTCGTCCGGTTGCGCACCGCCGTGATCACGTCGCCCGCGTGCGACTGCGCGGACACCAGGCGGCACAGGAGGTCGAGGCGAAGGTCCCGACCGGCGCCGTCCGCCCCCTCGCTCACCAGGTCGAGCGCGCCCAGCGCGCCCTCCAGCAGGGCCGCCGCCTCCTTGTGCGCGTAGAGGGCGGTCGCCTGCCCGGCGGCCCGCGCCGCGTACTCGGCCGCAGTGAGGGCGGTCGCGGTCGTCGCGGCGGCGAGCGCGTGGTGCCCGAGCGCCCCCACGTCGCCGGGGCGCACCCGTTCGAGCGCCGCCAGGGCCTTGCCGTGCATCCGCGTACGGCGCAGCCGCGGGATGTCCTCGTACAGCGTCTCGCGCACGAGCACATGGGCGAACCGGACGCGGCCGGGGCGCGGCTCCTCCAGCAGGCCGGACAGCACACCCGCCTCAAGGCCGTCGAGCACGGACTCCTCGTCGGCCCCCGGCATGGCGATCAGCACGTCCGCATCGGCCTCCCGGCCGAGAACGGCGGCGTTGCGCAGCGTCGTCCGGGCCGTCGCGGGCAACCGGGCGAGACGCCGCCGGATGAGATCGCGCACGCCGGGCGGCAGCGCGTGGGCCGCCGACGGGCCGTCCACCGCGAGCAGCCGGGCCGTCTCCGTCACGAACAGCGGGTTGCCGCCGGTCCGCTCGGTGACCGTGCGCACCGTGGCCTCGTCGACCTCCGTACCGGAACGCTCCGCGAGCAGCCGGGCCACCTCGCGTTCGCCCAGGCCGCCGAGGGTGATGTTCTCCACGGCCTGCACGGCGAGCGCCGCCCTGGTGGCCGTGAGGTCATCGCCCGCCTCGGCCGGCCGGTGCGTGAGCAGGACGAGGACCGGCGTCCGCGTCAGGCGGCCGGCCAGGTGACGCAGGAGCTGGAGCGTCTCCTCGTCGGCCCGGTGCACGTCCTCCAGGACGATCAGCAGCGGTCCCGGTACGCCGTCCAGATAGTCGCCGGCCGCCCGCGCCAGCCAGAACTGCCCCACGGGCGCGGCGTCGTCGGTCAGCAGTGGCGCCAGCCTGGCAGCGGTCCCAGGCTCGGGCGGGCAGGCCGCGGACAGCTCCCGCAGCACCTCGCTCCACGCCCATGCGGGCGGGACGCCGCCGGTCGTCTCGGGGCAGCGGCCGATCACGGTCTGCCAGCCGTCCGCCGACAGGCGCCGCACGAGCGCGTCGGCCAGCGTGCTCTTGCCCGAGCCCGCCTCGCCACCGAGCCAGGCGATGCGGAAACCGGCCCTGGCCCGCTCCGCCGCGGCGGCCAGCCGGGACAGCTCGGCCGTACGGCCCACCATGCGGACGGGCTCGAAATCCCCGGCGGGTGCCGGGGCGGGTGCCGGGGCGGGCACCGGGGCGGGCACGGGGTGCTGCGCCGCCGACGGGACGGGTATCGCGCGTACGGGGGTCGCGTCGAGCGACTCGGCCTGCGCGAGGATGTCCGCTTCCAGCGCGCGCAGGGCGGGCCCGGGATCGATGCCGAGCTGGTCGGCGAGCTGGTCGCGAGTCCTGCGCAGGACCGCCAGCGCCTCCCCTTGCCGCCCGGCCCGGTAGTAGGCGAGCGCGAGCAACCGCACGGCGTTCTCGCGCAGGGGGTGGGCGGTGAGGTGGCGCTCCAGCTCGGGAACGACCTCGCCGTGGCGGGCGAGCGCGAGCCCGGCCTCGGCGCGGTATTCCACCGCGACCGCCCGCAGCTCGTCCAGGTGGACCACCTCGGGGACGGCCCACTCCTCCTCGCCGAACTCCGCGTACGCCTGGCCGGTCCACAGGGCCAGCGCCTCGTCCACGACCTCCAGCGCCCGCGCGTGCCGCCCCTCGGTGAGCAGGCCGGCGGCGGACTCGACCAGCCGGGGGAAGCGCCAGGCGTCCACGTCGCCGGGCTCCAGCGCCAGCCGATAACCGGGGGGAGTGGTGACCAGCACGCGGGCGGCGGCGCGGGGGGCGCGGCCCGGCTCGAGTGCCCGCCTGAGGTTGGAGACGTAGACCTGGAGCGCGCCCAGCGCGCGCGGCGGCGGCTGGCCCCTCCACAGGTCGTCCACGAACCGGTCGGTCGACACCACGTGTCCGCGGGCGCAGACCAGCCGGGCCAGCACGGCGCGCTGGAGCGACGTCCCGAGGTCCGCCGGACGCCCGTCGACCTCCGCCGCGATTCGCCCCAGAACCCGCAATCTCACCATTACGGGGCAAGCATAGGGATCAGGGTCGGTAGTGGTAATAGCCGAGCAGGTCGTCCAACACGGACACGTCGTCCATGCGGATGCGCGTCCCGGTGGCGAACGCGTTGATCATCTTTCCGCCGCCGACGTACACCCCGACGTGGTGCGTCCTGCCGGGCCTGCCGTGGAAGACCAGGTCGCCGGGTTGCGGCACCGCGACCCTGCGCAGCCGGGCGACGTGGGCGTCGGTGTTGCCGGGGCCGAGCACGTCGTCGCCGAACGCCTGGTCGTACACCCAGCGGGTGAACCCCGAGCAGTCGAAGCCGCGCGTCCGGTCGGCCGGGCAGGGCCTGACCGAGCCGCTGTATCCCCGGCAGGTCCCCTTCGAGGGACCCGGCCGGGCCGCGTGTCCCCCGCCCCACGAGTACGGCAGCGCGCCCTGGGCCGCGTACGCGACGGCGACGGCCCTGGTCAGCTCCTCGTTGAGCGGCGCGGATCCCGCGGCGGCCAGTGCGACGATTCCCCCGATCAGGACCAGCCGGCGCCGCAACGTGCGCTCAACCCCCATAAACCGTGACGATAGCCACTCGATTCCGCCGGTGCCACGGAAGCTTTACGTGAGCCGATCGACGCAACGGAGGGGGATTGTTACCCTGGGTGCGGCTCGTACGGTCATCGGCGCGTCGGTCGAAACGCTTCGTCGGTCGCCCCGGACCTCCCCGTCCCGCTCACCCGGTGGTCCCCGGCGCCAAGAAGAGCGAAGGGAACCACCGTGGAGACGTGGACGGCACAACCCCCTTCCCCCACTCGCTGGTGGGTGCTCGGGCTGCGCGGAGAGCTGGATCTCCACGCGGTGCGGCGCCTGCGCGAGCCGCTGCTCATCCAGATCGAGGCCCACGGCCCGTGGCTGGCCGTGGACCTCAGCGAGGTGCGGTTCATCGACACCACGGGCGTGGGGCTGCTCGTGCGCCTGGTGCACAACCTGCGTGACAGGGACGGCGATCTCGCCCTCATCGCGCCGGCCGGCCAGGTGCTGCGGATCCTCCGCTGGACGAACCTGACCCGGCTGTTCCGCGTCCTGGACACGGCCGACGCGCTGACGGACTAGCTGACGGACTAGCTGTGGACTAGTCGTTGGGCAGGACCTCCACCGGCACGTTGTCCCCCGGCATCGGACCGCCGTCGTCCCCTGTCGGGGGCGTCACGGACACCAGGCTCCGGCAACTGTCGCCGCAGCCGCCGAACCGCGCGCTGTCGACCGGCGTGAAGTCGGTCGGCGGCACGTTGCGCAGCGCCCGCAGCATGGTGTCCTTCCAGATCGGGCCGGGGATGCTGGCGCCGAACACCGAGCCGTAGTAACGGCCGCCGATCGTCACGTTGTTCAGCTTGTACTTCGACGTGCCACGGGGGTCGCCGAGGCTGACCGCGCCGGCGAGGTCGGGGGTGAACCCGGCGAACCAGGCGGAGGAGGAGTCGTCGTTGGTCCCGGTCTTGCCCGCCGCGTCACGCCCGATGCCGCCGACCGCCGCCATCGTGCCCTTGGTCAGGACGCCCGACAGGATGTGCGCCGCCGCGTCCGCCACCTCGGGGTCGATGGCCTGACGGCACTTGGGGCTGTAGTTGGTGGTCTTGCCGGTGCTGTCGGTGATCTGGGTGATCGCCATCGGCGCGCAGTACTTGCCGCGCGCGCCGATCGCGGCGTACGCGGTGGCGACGGTCACCGGGTCCATCTCGTTGATGCCGAGCGTGAACGTCTCGAACTCCTTGAGCGGATTGCCGTCGGCCCGGTGGATGCCCAGCGACTTGGCCGTCTTGACCACGTCGCAGAGCCCGACCCGCTGCTCCAGCATCATGAAGAACGTGTTGACCGAGTGCCAGGTGCCGGTCTGCAGGGTCAGCCAGCCCGGTGATCCCTCGTCGTTGGTGACGGTGTGGCTCGGGTCGCCGATGGGCTGGCCCGCGCAGTTCTTGAACGTCGAATAGCCCGGCGCGGTGTAGCCGGCGCCCGCGCTGAACCCGTCGTTGATCTTCATGCCCTGCTTCAGCGCGGTGAGCAGGGTGAAGGTCTTGAAGGTCGAGCCGGCCTGGAAGCCGATGCCGCCGCCGTGCGCGACGTCGGCCACGAGGTTGTAGGACACCTCGTTCCTGGTCTTGTGCGTCCCGTACGGACGGCTCGCGGCCATCGCCTTGATCGCCCCGGTGCCGGGCTGCACCAGCGCCTCGGCGGCCACGGGGTTGTCGGTCGGGTGGACCCACTTCCTGATCGCCTTGTCGGCGGCGGCCTGCATCGAGGGGTCGATCGTGGTCTTGATGGTCAGGCCGCCGCGGTTGAGGAACGCCAGGCGCTGCTTGGCCGTCTTGCCGAAGTCGGGGTTGCTGAGGATCTCGTTGCGCACGTAGACGCAGAAGTACGGATACTTGCTCGACTCACAGCCACCGGGCAGCGGGGTTCCCTTGTAGCCGAGCCGGGTCTTCTTCGCCTGGGCCGCCTGATCCTTGGTGATCTTGTTCAGCTCGGCCATCCGGTCGAGCACGACGTTGCGCCGCTTCAGCAGCCGGTCGCGGCTGGTCTTGCCCAGGTTGGGGTCGGTGGCGTTGGGGTCCTGCACGGCTCCCGCGAGCGTCGCCGCCTGCGGCAGCGTCAGGTCCTTCGCGCTGACCCCGAAGAACCGCTTGGCCGCCGCCTCGACGCCGTACGCGCCCGCGCCGAAGTAGGCGATGTTGAGGTACTTCTCCAGGATCTGGTCCTTGGAGTACTTCTCCTCCACGCCCATCGCGTAGCGCAGCTCGTTGAGCTTGCGGGCGTAGCTGGGCGCCAGCGCCTCGTTCTTCTCCTGCTCGGTCGTGGCGGCGTTGAGCAGCACCTGCTTGACGTACTGCTGGGTGATGGAGGAGCCGCCCTGGGCGACCCCGCCCGACTGCAGGTTCTTGGCCAGGGCGCGGATGGTGCCCTCGATGTCGATCGGGCCGTGCTGGTAGAACCGGTAGTCCTCGATCGAGATGATGGCCGTCTTCATGATGTCGGCGATCTGGTCGAGGGGGACGACCTCGCGATACTGCTCGTAGAACCGCGCGATCTCGTGGCCCTTCACGTCCTGCACGACCGAGACCTGCGCCAGCGGAGGCTCGGTGAGGTCGCGGGGTTTCAGGTCCACGTCCTCGACGGCCGACACCACCCCGACGCCCGCGCCTCCCACCGCCGGCAACGCGATCCCCGCGACCAACACGCCCGCCGCTGCTCCCATGGCGATCAGGCGCAACACCTTCCCCGTGGCGTTCACACGAACCTCCCCCAAATGGCTATAGACAAGGTTATGGGGCCGCAAAACAAGGTCGGCCCCATAACGCGGTGGTTCACGAGAGCCTGCCGAGGCCGCGCGCCAGCAGGGTCGCCGTCCGTGCGACGACCGAGTCCGCGGTGGCGCCGTCGGCCGCCCGGCGGTTGGTGTAGATCGCCATGATGATCGGGGCGGCGTTCCTGGCCGGCCAGATGACGGCGATGTCGTTGGCGGTGCCGTACGTCCCGCCGGTGCCGGTCTTGTCGCCGACGATCCACGTCTTCGGCAGCCCGGCGCGGATGCGCGCGTCGCCTGTCGTGTTGTCGCGCAGCCATCCGATCAGCCGGGACCGGTCCTTCGCGCCCAGCACGCCGCCGGTCGTGAGCCCCCGCAGATCGCGGGCGGCGGACGCGGGCGTGGTGGTGTCGCGCCGCTCCTTGGGCGACCAGATGTTGAGGTCGGTCTCCCAGCGGTCGAGCCGGGACACCGGGTCCTTGAGCGTGCGGAAATAACGGGTGAGGCCCCGCGGCCCGCCGATCCGCTTCAGCAGCATGTTCCCGGCGGTGTTGTCGCTGTAGATGATCGCCGCCCGGCACAGCTCGGCGAGCGTCATCCCGTCCTTCACGTGCTTGCCGGTCTCCGGCGAGTTCGACTTCACCTCGTCGGCCGTCCAGTGGACGACCTTCCGCGTCAGCTCCCGGTCGGTCGTCCGGGCCAGCACCGCTCCCGCGGCAACCGCCTTGAAGGTGGACAGCAGCGGGAACCGCTCGCCCGCCCTATAACCGATCGTCTTCCCGGTCGCCGTGTCGATCGCGTACGCGCCGATGCGGCCCTTGAACGACGCCTCAAGCGCGCGCAGCGCGGCGGCCACGTCCGTCCGGGGCGCGGCGGCGGCCTGGGGTGCGGCGGGTACAGCGGCTGCGGCAGCGGGGCCCGCCGCGGGCACGGCGCCGGCCAGGAGGGCGACCGTGATCGTGGTGGTCTTCAGTGCGACCGGCAGTCTCCAAATCATGACATGTCCTTGCTCTCATGCGTCACAGGGGCGTTAGACGCAGGAGCCAAGCAAAGTGTTCGGAACATGTCCAATATTCATATGGACCACCGACCGATATGCGTTCTCGTATAAAAGCAGCTCACAACGGCGGGGCGAACGCGCGGCCGGTAGCGACGAGATCGTCGACGGCCCGTACGGCGGCGGCCAGCCGCTCCTCGGGCGGCCCGGAGACGACCACGTGCGGCAGCCCGCGCCCGGCCAGCTCCGCGCGCAGCCGGCGGTCCATGCCGTGCCGCACGTGCTCGCCGTCGCGCCAGCCGTCCTGCTCGAACGGCACGCCGTCCACGGACGTGTGGATCCACAGGTCGTGCCGGGCCCGTTCGTGGACGCGCAGGACCTCCGAGCTCACCGTGCCGAGATAGCGCTCGTGCCACAGCGCGGTGGCGAGCGCGTCGGTGTCGCAGAACAGCACAGGAGACCCGGTCCGCGCCGCCGCGTCCTCCCAGTCGAGCTGCCGGTGGGCGATCAGCGTGAACTCCTCCGGCCGCCACTCCAGGTCGTCGAGCCACGGCTCCGGCGCTCCCGCCGCCTTGGCCGTACGGCGGGCCAGGGCGAGCTTCTCCTCGCAGTAGGTCCTGCCGTATTCGGGCACCCACCGGGTCGCGGCCCAGACGCCGCCGCGTGCCGCGTAGTGGGCGGCCAGCGCGCGGGCGAGCGTGGTGGTGCCGGTCGACTCGGCCCCGGTGACGACCACCCGCCGGGCGAGATAGGCGCGTACGGCGGGGCTCAGCCAGGGCCACGCGGACACCGGGTCGTCGCGGACCATCGTCCCGCTGACCGGATAGCGGACCCGGCCCGGATCGACCGCCACGTGCGCGCCGCCGAACCTGCGGGCCAGCTCGGGCCCGTACGTCTCGGAGGAGAAGACGGCGTCGACATCGGGCGCGAGGCCGCCGTGGGCCGACTCCAGCGCGTGCCGGAAGACCTCGACGTGCGCGGCCCAGATCTCCGGGTCGTCGTAGTCGATCTCTATGTCGTCCACGACCGGCGCCACCACCACGTGGGGCTGCGGGTGGGCCTCGCGCAGCCACGCCGTACGCAGGGCGAGCGGGATGCTCTCCACGCTGCTGGCGGCGACGACCACCGTGACCAGCGCGCACCGCTCGGCGGCGGTGTCGACCAGGTGGTGGTGACCGGCGTGGGGCGGGTAGAACTTGCCGATCACCAGCCCGTGCGCGTATCGCGCGCTCATCGCGTCACCACCGGAGCGGCGGCGGGCCGGGCGGCCTCGTCGCGCCGCCACGCGAGCAGCCCGGCCACGCACAGCGCGAGGAACAGCACGTAGAGCACGCTGGTGAGGTAGAGCTCCTTGTAGGCGTAAAGCGGGATGTAGACCAGGTCGACCGTGATCCACAGCCACCACGACTCCACCCGCTTGCGGCACTGGCCGTAGGTCGCCATCAGCGACAGCGCGGTCGTCAGGGCGTCCCAGAACGGCACGGCCGAGTTGGTCCAGGTCGTGAGTGCGGCGGTGAGCAGCGCCGTCGCCGCCGCGCCCGCGAGCACGAGCCATCCCCACTCCGCGCGGCCTGTCCTGGTGACGGTGAGCGTGGTCCGCCCGGCCCCGCCGTACAGCCACTGCCACCAGCCGTACAGGCCGAGGAGCACGTAGACGATCTGCAGGGCCGCGTCGGCGTACAGGCCCACGGCCAGGAAGACGAGACCGAGCAGGACGACGTTCGCGACGCCGATCGGCCAGTTCCACACGTGCTGGCGGACCACCAGCCAGACGGTGAGCGCTCCCGTCGCGAAGCCGAGCAGCTCGGCCCAGCTCGTCGAAACGCCGCCAAGGGTGATCGCGGGCTCCAGGAGGGGCCCAAGCAGATCGGTCAGCGCCACCGCGACCTCCTTAATCGTCACTGTGACGATAACAAGGGATCGTGATCAGGGATAGAGCGGTGGATCATCCGGCGCGCGCGGCGGACGCCCGGCAGCGGGTGCTCCACGACCTGCTCCAGCGATGAGCGGGCTCTTCCCGATCGTGCCGACCAGCACCACCTCACCGGTCTCCGGCACGGTGTCGGTGAAAACCGCGGGCCTCACCCCGGTGACCCGCTCCACGTCGGCCCGCAGGTCGCCCCCGACCCGCGTGACACCGGGGAAGTCGCTCGCGCTGACGACGATCGGAGCCGCCCTGCCCTGGGCCACGAGAGGAAACCGGCCGGCGCCCGGTGTGAAGACGATGCAGGAGTCGGTGCGCACGAGTAAAGGGATGTGAACTTTGCCCGCAGAAGTGGTCAATGGCTATTTCGCGCGGATCGAATCAATTGCGTAACCGACGGCCGCGCCCACCGCGTACCAGAACAGGTCGGGCGCGTTGAACGTCGTGCCGAGCACCAACCGCGCCAGCGTGCTGTGCGCCGACAGCTCGGCCGGCACTCCGGTGAGCTGGGCGAACTCCACCAGCCAGCTCACCCCGAGCGCCACGGCCGCCACCACGAGCGGCCGGGCGCGCGGCACGGCCACGACGACCAGCGCGTACACGAGGAGGGTGTAGAGGAGATCGCCCGCGTACTTGGCGACCGCGCCGGGCAGCAGCGCCCGGATCGCCAGACCGGCGGCCACGACGACCACGGCGGCGGCCAGAGCGGCGATTCTGCGCTTCGGCATCCCGGCACCCTATCGAGAACCCGACATTCCACGATCATCAGGGCATCCAGGTGTCGCCGCCGATACGCCCCCAGCCTTGAGCGTGAAGGTAATAATGCTCGTGAGCTGCGGAGATCAGCTCTTACGTCGTTGCCTCGCCTCCTGGATTATGAGGAGGCCGATCGGAAGGATCATGCCGAGCGCATAGTCTTTCCAGTCGAAACGGCCGACGCCGGCCTCAGTCGGCGAGGGCGATCTGGGCGCGTACGGCGGGGCTGAGCCCGGCCAGCAGACGGGCGGCACGGCCGTCCGTGGTCGCCCGGAGCAGGCCCGCGGTGACCGGCGGCGGCACATACTCCAGCACCTGCCTGGAGACCCCGCAGGAGAGCTTCTCCCCTCCGCCCATGGCCGTGGTCGTCCAGGCGCCGGACGCGCCGCGACGGCTATGCCCCCGCCGTCGTGCCGATCGACCCCACGACCGTCACGCCGCCCGTGGGCAAGCCGGCCGTGACCATCGCGTACGACCTCGACGTCCTCGAGTCGGTCAGCGGCGGCCGGTACTCCGGCAAGGACGTACGGGAGGACCTGCGGCAACAGGGCCTCAGCGAGCTGGCGGACCTCGGGGTGGAGAGCAGCGACGTCCTGCTCGTCAGGGACGGCGTCAAGCCGCAGCGGAGCCGAAAAGCGGATCCTCCGTGCTGTGGATCCTCTTCATCGTGGTGATCGTCCTCGCCTTCGTGGCGGTGGTGCTGTTGATGTGGCGGCCGGCCCGGTTCGACGGCCCGATCAGCCGCCACCGCGGACGACCGTGAGGAGCGGACCGTCATGTGATCGACCTGCGGAAACGGCCCACGGCCGGAGGCCGTGGGCCGTGGCTCGGCGAGCCCCTGCACATGCGTGGTCATGGCGCGGTGGCGAGGCGGCTGACCTGCAAGCTCGGCCACATGCCCACGGTGCTCGGCGAGCACTCCGACGGCATCGCCCTCGTGCCCGGGGTCACCGCCTCCACCTCGCTGGGTGAATCCCCCTGGGAATGTTGTGAGTCCTCGGTGCTTTCTCAGAGATCGAGCGCGAGCGTGGCGAGGTGGCGGGCGATCCCGGCGGTGTCGGTGTTCATCACGTTGCTGAGCACGACCACCTGGATGTCGTCGGCGGGCAGATACATGTTGCTCGCCGTGTAGCCCATGAACAGACCCGGGTGATACCGGAGCGGGTGCCCCTGCAGCCGGTCGACGAGCCATCCGAAGGCGTACGCGGTCGACGGCAGGTTGAGGCAGCCGGTGGAGGGGCACTTCGCCTGCGGCGTGAACGCCAGCTTGACCGTGGCGGGCGGCGCGACCGTGAACGAGCCGAACGCCCGGTCCCAGCGGGCGATGTCGTCGACGGTGGTGTAGAGACCGGTCGCGGAGAACAGTTCCGAGCCGTTGAGGGGCGCGGCCGGCTTCCCGTGCAACAAGTAGCCCTTCGCGAACCCGCGCGGCGGATATGTCGGGCTGTAACCGGTGTGCCGGAGGTTCAGCGGCTCGGTGATCAGCTTGCGCAGCACGACCCCGTACGGCTGGTGCGTCACCGCCTGGATGATCGCGCCGGCCAGGACGTAGCCGGAGTTGGTGTACTTCCAGCTGGTGCCGGGCTTGAAGTCCAGCGGCAGGTTCACGAACTGCTGGATGAGTTTCCGGGGCGTGGTCGGTCGCGAGACATTGGCGAGGTAGCCGGGCAGGTTCTCGATGTTGGGGATGCCCGAGGTGTGCGTGACCGTCATACGGACCGTGATCGGACGCCACGCCGCCGGGCAGGCCTTGATGTAACGCGGCACGAGATAGGGGCAGATCGGGTCGTCCAGCTTGAGCAGCCCGCGGTCCTGCAGCTTCAGCACGAGCATCGAGGTGAACTGCTTGGTGATCGACATGACCCGATAGACCGTGTCGGGCCGGTTGGGGATGTGCCTTTCCTCGTCCGCCTCGCCCGCGGCGAAGCGTGCCAGCACCTGCCCACGCCGTACGACCAGCGCCGAGCCGGTGAACTGGTCTTTTGCGGCCAGATCCTTCAGATACGCCAGCATCGCGGCACTGGCGGCGGCACCGGTCCCGTCCCTGGTGGGATCGTCCTCCGGCCCCGACGGCCCGCCCTCGGGCGTGCTTCCGGATTGGTCCGAATTCTGGACGGGCCGGTTCGTGATGTCCGACAGGCTGTTCTGGTCGCTGACGGAGTTCGCCGTCGCGTCCGTTTTCTGCCAGTTGTACGGCAGAGCCCGGGAATCCGTGGCGCCCTTCTGCATCGGCGTGAGGGCGAGCGTGAGATCGCGGAGCATGTTCTGCTTCTGGCGCTCGCTTTCGTTCCCCGACTGCCGCTGCTTGTTCCGTTGGGCATTGTGCCCGCGCCCGTGCGCCCGGCCACGATCGCGATCGGACGGATGATCGGAATCGACGCCGGTCACGACGGTTTCGCCGCCGGACGCGGCGACGGCGGGAGCGCCCACAGGCATGGCCCCACCGACCAGCGCGGTCCCGAGCATCAAAAAGCCGACAGCATTAGGACACTTGGGCATTTTCTCCCCCGCGAAATGTACCACTGTCCTCAATTCAGACATTTCCCGAATTGATGGAATCCGAGAATGTCCGGCGGACCATTATTTTCGAGGGGGCTGTTTTCCGTTCACCGGCGCCGCAAACGCCGAATGGTGCGGTTTTCCTTTTCCGTTAGAACCTCAATGCGCGGGCTCCGCACGCCAGCCGTGAACCAGCAGGTCGAAAACGGTCTCCACGGCCGCACGCGGGTCGTCCCGGCCTCGCACCAGGGTCGGGATTTCCACGACGAACCGCGCGAGAGCCGCACATTCGAGGTCATCCGCCTCGCGCCCGAGCTCCTCCGCGATCACGGTGCCGAGGGCGGCCGCGTGCCGCATCCACATGCGTTCCGCGTACTCCCGGAGCGCGGGCGTCCGGTCCACCAGCGCGTGGAGCTCGTGCAGACGAGGATCCGACACGACCCGCACCCAGGACTCCAGCGCGTGGGCGCGGAGCGCCTCGATCACACTCTGTCCCTCGGGCCGTTCGCGGACGGCGGCGGTCAGCGCCGCCTCGACCTCCTCCTCACGGTCGAAGACCAGCGCCTCCTTGCCCGGGAAGTGCGCAAACAGGGTCGTCGTCGACACGTCGGCCCTTTCTGCGACGTCGCGGACGCTCACGCGTTCGAAACCGTGCTCCAGGAAGAGCTCCAGGGCGGCGTCGGCGATGGCCTGCCTCGTCGCGGCCTTCTTGCGCTCGCGACGGCCAATGGCCGGAGAGTCGGGCATGGCGTCACCCTACTCCACAACTGGACTGAGACAGAAACTGTAACGGTTGCACTTTTGGACTCGTTTCTGCTTTGGTGGTCCCCGCAGGGGTCCCGCCTCGCCCCCGAGGCACCGGTCGTCGCCGTAGGTCGCCGTACGGCGGTGTCACCGGGCACCCCGCCGACGACGAAAGGGATCGACCATGAAATCTCCGGCACCCGCGAACGCGCGGATCAGCATCATCGGCGCCGGCCCCGGGGGCCTCACCTGCGCCCGCATCCTGCAGCGGCACGGCATCGCGGTGACCGTCTGGGACCGGGATCCGGACGCGGACGCCCGCGACCAGGGCGGCTCGCTCGACCTGCACGAGGAGGACGGCCAGCTCGCCCTGCGTGAAGCGGGCCTGCTCGAGGAGTTCTTCGCGCTCGCCAGGTTCGAGGGGCAGGAGATGCGCCGCCTCGATCCGGCGGGACGCGTCCTCGCCCACCATCTGCCGGCCGAGGGCGAGATGATCAGCCCCGAGATCGACCGCGGGCAGCTTCGCGATCTCCTGCTCCGCTCACTCGCCCCGGGGACGGTCCGGTGGGGACGCACCCTCGAATCGGTGAGCGGGCCGATCGGCGGGCCGCGAACCCTGACGTTCGCCGACGGGACGGCGGTCGAGGCGGATCTCGTGATCGGCGCGGACGGCGCCTTCTCCCGCGTCCGCGCCGCGGTGTCGCCCGCGACCCCGCGCTACACCGGGGTCGGTTTCCTGGAGGCGTGGTTCGACGACATGGACAGCGCACGCCCCGAGCTCGCCGAACTCGTCGGGAGGGGCAGCGCCCACGCCGCAGACGGGGACCGCGGCCTCTTCGCACAGCGCAACAGCGGCGGCCACATGCGGGTCTACATCATGCGGCGCGTCCCCCTGGACTGGATCGCGGCGAACGGGCTCCGCCCCGAGGACACCGAGGGAATCCGCGCGCTGCTGCTTCGCGAGTTCGCCGCCTGGTCGCCACGGCTGCTCCGGATGATCACCGACAACGACGGCCCGTACGTCGACCGTCCGATCTTCGCCCTGCCGGTGCCGCACACCTGGGAGCACTCGCCCAGCGTGACGCTCCTCGGCGACGCCGCGCACCTCATGCCGCCGTTGGGCGTCGGCGTCAACCTCGCCATGCTCGACGCCGCCGAACTCGCGCTCGCGCTGGTCGGCTCCGCCACCGTCGGCGACGCCGTACGCGGCTACGAGAAGACGATGCTGCCGCGCTCGGCCGAGACGGCCAGGCTGCTCGAACCCGGCGCCGAGTTCCTGCTGGCCGTGCCCGACCCCGGCGAGCATGTCAGGCTGGGTGGTCCCGGCTCCATGTGAGAAGGAGCGTGGCCTGGCGCGGAAGGATCGGCAGCATGCCTGACGGATGGGAGTGGGACAGCACCCTGTTTCAGGGATGCGCGTCCTACTACGAGCGCGGCCGGCTGCCGTACGCTCCGGGGCTCGCCGAAACGCTGGCCGCGGCGCTGGGCCTGGACGGGCGGGGCCGGCTCCTCGACGTCGGCTGCGGGCCGGGCACGGTGATCCTCGCTCTGGCGCGGTTCTTCGCCGAGGTGATCGGCGTCGACCCGGACGAGGACATGCTGGCCGAGGCCGCGCGGCAGGCCGGGCGTCGCGGGGTGACCAACGCGCGCTGGGTGGCCGCCCGCGCCGAGGACCTCCCGGCGGGTCTGGGCACGTTCCGGGTCGTGGTGTTCGCCCAGTCATTCCACTGGACCGATCGCGACCGCGTCGCCGCGACCGTGCGGGACATGCTGGAGCCGGGAGGCGCGTTCGTCCACATCAGCGATTTCAAGAACGCCCCCGCCGACCCGGCGCCGGTGCCGCTGCCCGCTCCCCCGTACGCGGAGATCGGCGAGCTGGTGCGCCGATATCTGGGGCCGGTGCGCCGTGCGGGGCAGGGGACGCTCGTCAACGGCACCCCGGATCGCGAGGACCTCGTGCTGGCACGGGCCGGGTTCGAGGGCTTCGAACGCCATGTCGTGCCGGCCGGAGCGGTGGCCGACCGCACCGCGGACGACGTCGTGGCGTGGGTGTTCTCCCAGTCAGGCTCGGCCCCTCACCTGTTCGGAGACAGGCTGACGGACTTCGAGCGGGACCTGCGCGCAGTGCTGCGGCGGACGTCACCCGACGGCCACTTCGCGGAGCGCCTTCCGGCGACCGAGATCATGGTCTGGCACAAGCCGCATGGAGTGCGATGACTCGTGTTCCGCACCCTGACCACGCCGCTCGACCGGCTGCCGCGCCGCACCGTGCTCCAGCGCGTGGTCGCCGACCACCTGAATGCCGGCCGCCACTGGCACTGGCGCCGCGGCCGCTTCCCCATCTAGAGGCGCACCACCCCAGGTTCCGTCTCCCGGGCGGGCGCGCGTAGCCGCGTCGCGAGTTCGCCGGTGGCGCGGGTCGCGTGCTGGTGCATGCCGGGGCCGAAGGTGATGCGTGTCGCGCCCAGCCGGGCCAGGCCGGTGATGGAATCGATCCCCGGCTGGGCTGCCATGTTGATGGGGCCCTCGATGCCCTCCCGCAGTACGGGCAGCACCTCGGGCGGCGCCAGAAGGGGATAGATGCAGTCGGCGCCGGCCGCCAGATACAGGCGGGCCCGTGTCAGGGCGTCGGCCGGATCGCCGGAACCGAACAGGAAAGTGTCGACGCGCGCGTTGATGAAAAGCGCGTCACCTGCGTGTGCGCGGACATCGGCCAGCCAGTCCGCGTGCCGGTGTGGGTCTTTGAGCGTGGCGTTCTCGGAGTCCTCCAGGTTGCAGCCGACGACGCCGGCCTCCAGGAGGCGCCCGACCAGTTCTCCGGGGGCGAGTCCGTAGCCGTCCTCGACGTCGGCGGATACGGGGACGGTGACCCCCCGGGCTATACGCGCTATCGCGTCGAACATTTCCTCCGGCGGGGTCGAGCCGTCCGCGTAACCGAGGGAGGCGGCGATCCCGGCGCTCGGTATGGCGAGCGCGGGAAAGCCGGCGTTGGCGAAGACGCGGGCACTGGCCACGTCCCAGGGTCCGGGCAGGACGAGCGGGTCGCCGGGGGCGCGCCCGTGGTGCAGGGCGCGGAAGGTGTGAGCGGTCATCTTCATCGATGTCCGGGATGGCACATGCATGCCCGCAACACTAGGCATCAAATGGCCCTGGGGTATGGTCCATTGTTATGACAGATTCCCGGGCCAATTCGGCGGCTGCCGCGCCTTCCACCTTCGGCGCCGACCTGCATCTGGAACTGTCCGGGCCTGGGCTGCGGGCCGGGCTCACAGACGCTCTGCGCGAGGCCGTACGCACGGGACGCCTGGCGCCCGGCACTCGGCTGCCGTCGTCCCGTTCGCTTGCCGCCGATCTCGGCATCGCCCGTAACACGGTGGCCGACTCCTATGCCGAACTGGTCGCCGAGGGCTGGCTCACCGCCCGGCAGGGCTCCGGAACCCGGGTGGCCGAACGGTCCGAGCCGCACAGGACGGCACCCTCCGCCCCCCGGACGCGACGGGCCCGTCCCCGTCCCACCTTCGGCCTGCTGCCGGGCGCGCCGGACCTCGCGACGTTTCCTCGCACGCAGTGGCTCGCCGCTGCCCGCCGCGCTCTGACCGCGGCTCCACACGACGCCTTCGGCTACGGCGACGCACGTGGCCGGGCGGAACTGCGCGCCGCCCTGGCGGACTATCTGGCGCGGGCCCGCGGGGTGTACGCCGCGCCGGAGCGGATCGTCGTCTGTTCCGGTTTCCACCATGGCCTGACGCTGATGGCGCAGGTGCTCCGGGCCCGGCGGGTTCGGGCCGTAGCCGTCGAGTCGTACGGACTTCACATCTATCGCGACCTGCTGAGCGACGCCGGCCTGCGCATCCCGCCCCTCTACGTCGACGAACACGGCGCCCGCACCGACGATCTGGCGCGGTTGAACGGGGCCGGCGCAGCACTGCTGACACCGGCGCATCAGTACCCGACAGGGGTCGCGCTGAGCCCGGCCCGGCGCACGGCGGCCGTCGACTGGGCGCGTGCCACCGGCGGGCTGATTTTGGAGGACGACTACGACGGAGAGTTCAGGTACGACCGTCAGCCGGTGGGTGCTCTGCAGGGCCTCGATCCAGAACGGGTGGTGTACTTCGGCACGGCGAGCAAGTCACTGGCTCCGGGACTGCGGCTCGCCTGGATGGTGCTGCCCGAGGAACTGGTCCCGGAGATCGTGGCGGCCAAGGGGCACATCGACTACATGTCCAGCGCGTTGGAACAGCTGACGCTCGCGGAGTTCATCACGTCGGGCGCGTACGACCGCCATGTGCGCTCGATGCGGCTGCGCTACCGGCGTCGCCGCGACCAACTGGTCGCGGCCCTGGCGCAGCGCGCCCCCGGCGTCCGCGTGACCGGCTTGGCCGCCGGGTTGCAGGTGGTCCTGGAACTCCCGCATGGAACCGAGCGCTCGGTCGTCCAGGCGGCGGCCCGGAAGGGTCTGGCGGTCAGCGGGATGGCGCCGTTCCGCC
This sequence comes from Microbispora sp. CSR-4, assembly GCF_008033685.1. Classification (NCBI taxonomy): domain Bacteria; kingdom Bacillati; phylum Actinomycetota; class Actinomycetes; order Streptosporangiales; family Streptosporangiaceae; genus Microbispora; species Microbispora sp. CSR-4. Next base: position 148,044 of record NZ_VJVX01000005.1, on the reverse strand, counting down.
ACGACGCGGCGGGCTCCGGCCGGCGGTTGCCCGAGCGGGACGCGCTGGTGGTCAACTACGCGGCCCCCTCGGACAGCGCGTGGGCGGGCGCGCTGGACGCACTCTGCCAGGTGCTGCCGTAGCCGGCCGACAGGCCCGCCCGCTGCCGGGCCGATGATCCACCGTGGTCAGCTCCCCGCGGGCTGCGTATCGGCGTCGAAGGTCTGTTGGTGGCGTCGGATTTCGGCCTGGTTGTCGGCCGACCACGCGGCCAGCGCCAGCACGGTCGAAAGCAACGACGTGCCCAGGCCGGTCAGCTCGTACTCGACCCTGGGCGGGACCTCGGGGTAGGCGGTTCGGCTGACGATCCCGTTGCGTCGCAGTTGCTTCAACGTCAGCGTCAGCATGCGCTGCGAGATGCCGGGGATCGCGGCGGCCAGGTCGGAGTAGCGTGTCGCGCCGTCGGCGAGGGTGCCGATGACGAGCACGCTCCACTTGTCGCCGACGAGGTCGAGAACCTCGCGGATGAAGTCCGCGTCCTGGTCGTCCCAATGGGCGCAGGGTCCCGGCGCGGCGCGCACGTCGGCCCGCACTCCGGTCCTGACCTTCCGTGTCTTCTCCGCCGCCATGCACGCCGCCCCTCTGGCGTAACCGCTTCTACACACATGAATGTGCCTTTTGTACGGGTTTTGATTCTAATGCACGATGTCGCTACGAACAGAAGGTATGTAGCCAGGAAGCGAGGGCGATTCCCGTGAAGATCGAGTTCTGGTCGGACATCGTGTGCCCGTACTGCGGGCTGATGGACCACAGGCTGCGCCAGGCACTGGACCGCTTCGCGCACGCCTCGGACGTCCACGTGGTGCATCGCTCTTTTCAGCTGCATCCCGACCTCCCTCGTGAGGGAGTGACCCAGCGGGAGCTGTTCCGCATGGCCGGAATGCCCGAGGCGACCGGCGAGCAGGTCCTGCGCCGGATCGAGGCGGCCGCCGAGGCCGAGGGACTCACGCCGTACAACGCGCTCGAACGCCGGCTGGGGCCGACCGACTTCGCCCACGAGCTTCTCGCGTACGCCGCCGGCCAGGGCCGTTCGGGCGAGATCTGGTCGGCGATGTTCCGCGCCCACTTCGGGCAGGGCCGCGACCTGTGGACCGTTGAGCAGGTGCTCGACTTCGCCTCGGAGGTGGGACTGGACCGCGACGGCGCGGCTGCCGCGCTGCACGACGGCAGATACCGGGCGCGGGTGGCCGACGACCAGCACACGGCCCAGCGCCTCGGCGCCCGCGGCACGCCGTTCATCGTCCTGGACGGAAAGTACGCCATGTCCGGCGCGATCGGCCCCGGCGAACTGCTCTCGGCCATTGGTTCCGTCTGGGAGGAGGGCCATCCGGCCGCCGTCTCCCCTCTGCCTCCGATAACCGGCGGCGACGGGGTGTGCACCCCGGACGGCTGCGTGGCCCCCGCCCCCAGCGGCGAATGATCCGTCCCGTCTCGCCGAATCCGATCAAAGGGAGAGTCTCATGTCCACAGCGTTCGAACCGATCACCATCGGCCGGCACACCGCCCGCAACAGGGTGGTCATGGCCCCGATGACGCGGAACCGCGCGTACGGGCCGGGAGCGAGCCCGACCCCGCTGATGGCGACCTACTACGCCCAGCGCGCCGACGCCGGTCTGATCATCACCGAAAGCACCCAGCCTTCGCCGATCGGGCAGGGCTTCCCGAACACGCCGGGGCTGCACAGCGCCGGACAGGTCGAGGCCTGGCGGAGGGTGACCGCCGGGGTGCACGAGCGGAACGGCTTGATCTTCGCTCAGCTCATGCACGCGGGGCGGGTCGGCCATCCCAGCCTGCACGGGGGAACGCTGACACCGGTCGGGCCGTCGCCGGTGAAGGCCGCCGGAACGGTGTTCACCATGGACGGCCCGCAGGAGTTCGTCACCCCGCGGGCGCTGGACCGGGCCGGCATCAAGGAGACCATCGAGGACTTCGCGTCGGCGGCGCGCAACGCGATCGAGGCCGGCTTCGACGGGGTGGAGTTGCACGCGGGCAGCGGCTTTCTGCTGCACCAGTTCCTATCGACGAACGCCAACCAGCGTGACGACGAGTGGGGCGGCAGCGCCCGGCGACGCGGCCGGTTCACCGTCGAGGTGGCCAGGGCCGTGGCGGACGCCGTCGGCGCCGACCGCGTCGGACTGCGGATCTGGCCGTCCCACGTCTACAACGACATCGTCGAAGACGGCCACCACGACACCTACCTCGCGCTGCTCGACGCGCTCAACCCGCTCGGCCTGGCCTACCTGCACATCGCCGAAGGACCCGACACGGAGCTCACCCACCGGCTGCGGGAACGGTGGACCGGCACGCTGATTCTCAACCCGTACACCCCCGGCGCATTCACCGGGCCTGAGTCGCTGAAGCTCATCGACGACAGCGCCGCCGACCTGATCTCCTACGCCTCGCTCTTCATGGCCAACCCGGACCTGCCTCGCCGGTTGCGGACCGGCGGGCCCTTCAACGCCCCCGACTTCAGCCGGGCCTACGGCGGAGACCACAAGGGCTACACCGACTACCCGGCCCTGACTTGTCTCCAGGAAAGTGGGCCGTCTACGCTGACTAATAAATTGTGAAGTTAGGTGAGGGGCATGAGGATCTTTCTGGCCGGCGCGTCCGGCGTGATCGGGCAGCGGCTGATTCCCCGCCTGGTCAAGGCAGGGCACGTGGTCGGCGGCATGACCCGCTCACCCGGCAAGACCGAGCTACTGGCCCGGCTCGGCGCCGAGCCGATCCTGTGCGACGTCTTCGACCGCGACGCCCTCGTCAAGGCGGTCCGCGACTTCGCCCCGGACGTCATCCTGAACGAACTGACCGATCTGCCCGACGAAGCGGAGAAGCTCGATGAGCACGTGGAGCTGAACGCGCGCATCCGGACCGAGGGCAACCAGAACCTGATCGAAGCGGCACGGCAGAGCGGATCGCCGAAGATCCTCGCCCAGACCGTCGCCTGGCGGCTCCAGGCCGGCCCCGATGCCGACGCCGTCGCCGAGCTCGAACGCTCCGTACTCGCCGAGGGCGGGGTCGTGCTCAGCTACGGACAGTTCTACGGACCCGGCACCTACAACGAACAGCAGATCCCCGCCGAGCCACGCGTCCAGATCGACCACGCCGCCGACCGTACGGTGGAACTGCTCGACGCGCCGTCAGGTGTCGTCGTCATCACCGACCGGCCCGCGTAGAAATCAGGGGACATCATGCCGCTCTCATTCGAGGGTGTTCTGGCCGATCGGACCACGTGGCGGCTGGACAACTGCTCGATCGGCAGGTCGATGGAGACCATCGGCACGCGGTCGGCGATGCTGATCCTGCGCGAGGCCTTCTACGGCACGACCCGGTTCGACGACTTCGTACGGCGGACGAAGATCGGCGACGCGATCGTCGCGGCACGGCTCAAGGACCTGACCGACATCGGGGTGTTCACCAAGCAGCCCTACCGGGAGCCGGGCAAGCGGACCCGCTACGAATACCTGCTGACGGAGAAGGGCAGGGACCTGTTCCCTGCCGTCTTCGCGCTCATGCAGTGGGGCAACAAGTACCTGCAGGGTGAGGACGGCGGCCCGCTGCGTCTCGTCGAACGGGGCACCGGCGAGCCGGTCGTGATCGGCCCGCGCACCGTCTCCGGCAGGGATGTCGGCCCCGAGGACCTCGCCATCGTGGCCCACGGTGACTGGGCCGACCCGCAGAGAGGCTGATCGTGCGTCAGGCGCTGTTCGACACTCCAGGCGGAACGCCGGCGGAGTGGCCCGGAAATCCCCTGCGGAAATGGCCCATGCCCGGCATCCGCCGGACGCGTTAGCGTCTCCGCATGCCGATCCGTGCCGTGCTCTGGGACATCGACGACACTCTGTTCGACTACGCCGGCGCCGACCGCGCCGGCCTCCGCGACCATCTGGCCGCCGAAGGGCTCGCCGCGCTGTTCCCCTCCGTCGACGACGCCCTTCGTCACTGGAAGGCCCAGACAGAGCTGCACTGGGCGAGATTCATCGCGCAGGAGACCGACTTCCAGGGACAGCGCCGCGCGCGTGTCCGGGGCTTTCTCGGCGTGGACATGGACGACTCCGAAGCGGACGCCTGGTTCGATCGCTACGTGGCCCACTTCGAAGCCTGCTGGGCGCTCTTCCCCGACAGCCTCGCGACCTTGCACGAGCTCGCCACCGAATTCCGTCAAGCCGTGCTGTCGAACTCCAGGCTGGACTACCAGGAACGCAAGTTGCGCATCCTCGGCGTGCGGGACCATTTCGAGACCGTCCTGTGCGCCGCCGAACTCGGCGTGTCCAAACCCCAGGCCGCCGCCTTTCACGCGGCGTGCGACGCGCTGGAGCTGCCCCCGGGCGAGGTGCTGTACGTCGGCAACGAGCCCGACATCGACGCGGGCGGTGCGATGGCCGCCGGGCTCGCCGCGGTCTGGCTTGACCGGGACGGCGTCGGCGGGCGCTCCGATCTGGTGCGGATCACCGATCTCGGCCAGCTTTCCCGGTTGCTGACGCCGGGACGATCCTCATGGAGCGCCGGGTAGCGCCGGCGGTGACGGGCACCGCCGGCCCCAGTGAACGGAGAACGTGAGCGGCGAACGCTCAGTCCGCCACGATCACTTCATCTCGAACTCGGCACGATGGACGCTGCCGTCGGCCAACGTCACCGTGAAGGTGCGCCGGCTCCCTGCCCACGACCGCGGCGTATCGACGTTGAGGTGGTAGGAACCGAGCGTGCTGATCCAGTGATAATCGGCACCCGGCGCGTCGAACGTGGCCGACACGACCGCCGGCTCACCGTCCATCTCGCCGCCGATCGTCCACTTGATCGGGATGGTCCGGCCGGCGTTGACGACGGTGACGCCGTCCGCCTTGACCGGGGGCCTGAACCCGCCGAACGTCCCGGGCGCCGGAAGGGTGACGGTGACGGCGGCGGACCGGGATGCGTCGGCGGTCGAGGTGGCGGTGACCGTCAGAGTCCGCGCCTTCTCGTCGGACGCGACCGTCAGCAGTCCCTCGCCGTCGATGGTCGTGCCGGTGCTCGCGTTGCCGCTCACGCTCCACGTCACGCTCTGCGCCGGGTGGCCGTCGCCGGTCACCGTGGCGGTGAAGGAGCGCTTCTCACCCCTGGAGACGGTGACGACCGAGGGAGTGACCGACACCCCGGTCACGACCGGCGCCGGAGGCGTCGCCGTGAACGAGAAGTTGGTGTCGTCCCAGAAGTAGCCCACTCCGGTGTTGGCGTTGACGCCCCCGAAGTAGCGGTTGTCCGGGTCGTAGAAGACCGCTTCGAAATACTGGGACTGCGCGGAGTTGCGGTAGACCTCGTAGTCCATGTGGCCGTCGTCCTGCAGGTCGATGACCGCGATCGACATGGGTCCGTGGCCCAGGCCGATCACGAGGTGACCACGCACCCAGGCCGCGCTCTGGACGACGTCGTACGCGCTGTTGATGTGATAGGTCGCCAGGAGGTCCCAGGTGCCGTTGTACTCCCCGGCGGCGGCCGGGGCGTAGACGCCGTAACGCCCGTGCTCGATGCCGGTGGCCGGCTTGATCGTGCGTACGGTGGTTGCCGTCGTCGGTCAGCATCACCGCGACGCCGGGCTGGTCGGTCCAGATCACGTTGCACTTGGCGCCGAAGTCATCGGGGACGTCGAAGGCGGTGGCGTGCACGCCGTCGAGCGTGTTCGTGCCGTCGAGGTCGATGTTCGACGCCTTGACGACGTAGAACGCCGGCGCCTGGGTGTAGCTGCTGGATCCGTTGCCGAAGATCAGGTCGCCGCTCGCCTCGTCGTAGGAGAACGAGTTGAGGTGGCCGAAGTTGTGCGTGAACGTGTGGACGAGGGTGGCCGTCTTCGCGGCGTAGTCGATGTCGTAGACGTACACGTGGCCGTTCGCGACCGTGTGGCTGTCGTCGCCGGCGGCGCCGATCCACAGCTTGCCGTCGACGACGTTGCCGCCCTGCTCGTCGTGCATCCCGGGGATGGTGAACTGCGGCGTGATGGTCGAGGCGTTCACCTTGTAGTCGTCCCGGGGGTCCAGCACGACCGTGCTGAGCGTGACCCAGACGCTTCGCTCGCTCATGTCGATCGGCCGCACCGAGCCGGCGGCGTCGTGGCTGAGGACGTACGAGATCTTCGCGGTGCCTGAGGGGATCATGTAGACATACGGCGAGGCCAGGCTCTTCCAGCCGGACGACGGCGGCAGGAAGGTGCCGTCGGCGTCGTAGGCGAAGATCGTCACCGAGACGTCGGCGCCCTTGGGGCCGCCGTCGAACTTCAGCGCCTGCCAGGAGCGATCGACGGCGACCGGCGCCTTCAGGCGGATCCGCGTCGCGACGTCGCTCGCGCCGTCGCGCTTCTCCCCGGTCGCCGAGGCGATCGTCCCCTGCTCGAAGTCGTTGAACGCGGGGTCGCTCGTGGAAGGCGGAGCGACGGAATCGGGCACGACGCCGAAGATCGGCTGAAGGAAGATGAATCTTCACGAACGGGACGCCTGTGGGCCGGAACCTGCGGAGGGGTTAGCGGTGTAGAGGTAACGACCACGTACGCCCCCCTGAGGAGTCGTCCATGCTTCGCACCACGCTGACGCCGATGCTGACCTTGGCCCTGGCCTGTTCCCTGCTCGCGGGGTGTGCCGGGCAGCCGTCCGGCGGGTGTCCCGACCGGTTGTCACCGGCTCCGCTGCCCACCTGGGCCCGCACGGGATTCCACCCGCCCGACCAGGCGATGCCGTACGTCCTGGGGGACCGGGGCGACATCGTGGCCGTGCTGTTCGGCGATCGGTTGCTGTCGCCGCCGGAGGAAAATCGCGGCAACAAGATCCTCTGGGTGTCGCGGGTGTCCCAGGACGGGGATCCCCTGCGGATCGAGGCGCGCCTCGACGGCTCGGGTGCTCCCGTCGTACGCGAGGTGCCCGGCGGGCCCGGCCCGTCGGGCGTCGACCTGCCGAAAGCGGGCTGCTGGCACCTGACGTTGCGCTGGTCGGGCCACGTCGACACCCTCAGGCTGCGGTACGTCCATCCGTGAACGTGGGGCGGCGGACGCTGTGCGGCGCCCGCCGCCCCGAGGGGATTACTGCGGGGCGGGCTGGAGCGCGCGGCCGCCGCCGAACGCCTTCACGCGGCAGGTGTCCTGGATCTTGGCGATGTCGACGTCGTCGCCGGGGACGCTCGCGTACCGCCAGCCGATCTTGGCGGGGGCGGGCGCCTTGACGAGGTGGACGTCGAAGCCGTGGTCCTGCAGGCACTTGGCCTCGATGCGGACGCTCTTGGCGTAGTGCGGGTTCTTGGCCGGGTCGAGCTCCGGCGGCAGCAGCGGCCGCAGGCGCTCGCAGGCGGCCCGCGCGGACTTCTCGGCCGCCTTGGACCAGGTGCCCTTGCTCGGCATGCCGTGCTTGGTCAGGCACCGGGCGTACGCCTCGCGGAACTTGCGCACCTCGGCGGCGGAGCTGTTCAGGCGCAGCTGCGCGCGGGACTTCGTGGTGTGGGCGGGCTTGGGCTTGGACACGGTCTGCGCCGCGACCGGCCGGGCGGCCGACGCGTGACCGGCGGAGACGGGAGCGGGGGTGCCGGGGGCCCCCGCAGCCTCGGCGGTACCACAGGCGGTGAGGACGCCGCAGGCCAGGGCGGCGAAGGAGATCGCGGTGACGTGTCGTGCGGACATGCGCCGCTCGGTTCGGTTGCTCATGCCGGAGACAATGGCCGAGCAATGTCAGGAACTTGTCAGGAACCTTTGGCCGGCAGATGAGCAGGGGCGAGGCGGTCCTCGGGCCCACCTACTATCGCCAACTGTGGGTGCATATGTCCTGATAGCAGAGGACGACGTCAAGCAGGCCGAGCTCATCCGCCGCTATCTGGAGCGGGAGGGCCACGAGGTCGACGCCGTCCATGACGGCCGCGCGGCCCTGGATGCGGTACGCCGGCGGGCCCCCGACCTGCTGGTGCTCGACGTGATGATGCCCAAGGTCGACGGACTGGACGTCTGCCGCATCCTGCGCGCCGAGTCGGACCTCCCGGTGCTGATGCTGACCGCCCGTTCCACCGAGGACGACCTGCTGCTCGGCCTGGACCTCGGCGCGGACGACTACATGACCAAGCCGTACAGTCCGCGCGAGCTGATGGCGCGCGTCCGCACGCTGCTCAGGCGCGCCCGTGCCGTCGCCGTCCCGGCCCGGCCGCCCGCGCCGGTGCTGAGGGCCGGGGCCCTGGTCGTCGACCCCGACCGCCACGAGGTCAGCGTGGACGGCGTGCCCGTCGAGTGCACCCCCGGCGAGTTCGCGGTGCTGGAGCTGCTCGTCAGCGAGCCGGGACGGGTGTTCACCCGCGAGCAGATCCTCACCCGGCTGCACGGGTTCGACCGCTACATCACCTCGCGCACCGTGGACGTCCACATCATGAACCTCCGCCGGAAGATCGAGCCCACGCCGCGCCGTCCCGTACGGCTCCTCACCGTCTATGGGGTGGGCTACAAGCTCGCCGACGACCGGCGGGACGCGCGCGATGCGGACTGACGTGCCGCTGCACCGCAGCCTGCTGGTGCGGGTGCTCGCGGTCTCCGTGCTGGTGTCGGTCTGCTCGATCGCGGCCACGGCCTGGCTGACCGCGCGGAGCACCACCGTGGCGATCAGGCAGGAACAGGGACAGGCGCTCACCGACGACGCCCGCACGTACGACACCCTGCTCGGCTACGCGGCCGCCCACCCCGGCTGGGACGGCGCGGGGAAGATCGTGCAACAGTTGGCGCGCGAGACCGGCCGCCGCGTCACGATCACCACCGAGCAGCGCGTGCCGCTCGTGGACTCCGACACCGGGCCGCCCGCGACCCTGCCCGCGCGGCCGACCGCGTCGATCGACCCGCTGCACATGGACACGGCCCTCGCGGCCGCGTCCGGTTCGTCCCTGACCACCGGGTACTCGGACGCATCGCAGGGCGAGGCCATGGCGGCCGTGACCGACCACATCGACCCGCGCGCCGTTGGCCCCTTCCTACTGCCGCGCAAGGAACGCGACGCCCTGCGCGTCGCCGCCGAACGGCGTGCCGCCTGCCTGCGCGACGCCTTCGGCACCGTCGCCACGATCGCCTACAGCCCGAGCGGACGACCGGTGCTCGACACCCGGGGCGCGCGGCCGTACTCCGATACCCGGTGCCCGAGCACCGTCCTCGACCGGCCGACCGCCACCGAGGCCAAGGCCCTCGCGGCGCTGCAGAAGCTCGTCGACAGTTGCCTGGAGCGGCGGCACGAGTCGAACGTGCGGCTCAACCTCGACTTCAGCTGGACGCGGGTGCCCGGAGCCGTGCCCGCCCAGGCGGCGGACGACGGCCCCCGCGGCGGCGTCGTCCCGGAATGCGTCGCCGGCAGCCGCCGCGAGCAGCTCACGCCGTACGTCGCCCCGCCCGCGCTGCTCTTCCTCAGCAGCCGAGGCGGCGACACGTCCACCGTCTTCGACCTGTCGCCGGAGAACCAGGCCCGCATCGCCGGCGTCGCCGCCCTCGTGCTGCTGATCACCGTCACCGCCAGCGTCATGGCCGGCACCCGGCTGAGCCGCCCCCTGCGGGCGCTCACCGACGCCGTACGGCAGATGGAGGAAGGGCGCGCCGCCCGCGTGGAGGTCAAGGGGAAGGACGAGATCGGCAGGCTCGCCGCGGCCTTCAACGCCATGGCCGAGCGGCGCGAACGACTGGAGGAGCTGCGCAAGGCGATGGTCGGCGACGTCGCCCACGAGCTGCGGACGCCGCTGAGCAACATCCGCGGCTGGCTGGAGGCCGCCCAGGACGGGCTCGCCGACCCCGATCCGGAGCTCGTGGCGTCGCTGCTGGAGGAGGCCCTCCTGCTCCAGCGCGTCATCGACGACCTCCAGGACCTGGCGGTGGCCGACGCGGGCGAGCTGAGAATGCACACCGAGCCGGTCGACGTGGCCGACCTGCTCACCCAGGCCGCGACCGCCCACCGGGGCGGCGCGGAGGCCGCCGGCGTCACCCTGCTGACGAAGGCCGACGGCCGCCTCCATCTGGTCGCCGATCCCGTACGACTGCGCCAGATGGTGGGCAACCTCGTCTCCAACGCCGTACGGCACACCCCGCCCGGCGGCACCGTGAGCCTGCTCGCCCGCCATGACGGCGGCGACGTGGTGATCGACGTCGCCGACACCGGCAGCGGGATCGCGCCCGGCGACCTCCCGCTGGTCTTCGAGAGGTTCTGGCGGGTGGAGAAGTCGCGCAGCAGGCGGAGCGGTGGCAGCGGGCTCGGCCTGCCCATCGCCCGCAAGCTCGCCGAGGCCCACGGCGGGTCGCTCAGCGCCACCAGCGTCGTCGGCGAAGGTTCCACCTTCACCCTCCGGCTCCCCGCTTGACCGAAGTCCGCCCGGCTTTGACTAACGTGGCACCTGTGACCACCGATGATGAGCGTGACGCTCTGGCGCGGGAGCTGCTTCGTCTGAGCCTTCCTGAACTGGTGGACGTACTCCGTCGTGTGCTGCCCGCTCACGCGGAACACGGCACCACCATGCCCTCTACGCTGGTCCTCGCCGAAGTCTCCCGGCCACCAGGCGGAGACTCGTCATCGGCTCAGCCCTTCATCGAGGCAGTCGCCTGGCCGGACCGGGACTACTACGACGGTGACTTCGGGCCGAATGCGGCGAATCTCGAGCAAGGCAGCTGCCCCGACTGCGGCCTGGAGGCGACGTCCACGGCCAAGCTCGCCTTCTGTCCGCTGTGCGGGACACTCTGCCGGCTCACCTAGAGCGGCTCGCGTCGGTGGACGCCGACCGGCTCAGGGAGGCGTAGTCGGGCAGCTCGAAGTGGCCGCCCGCCATCTTCTCCCCCATCTTGGCCATCGACCTGAGCAGGAAGCTCCGCTTGAACAACTGGTTGCGCAGCCACAGACCCTTGCGGGTGCGCGGTGCCAGGAAGGGCCCGGCGTTGTTGCCGTCGGCGGCCTTGATGAACGGGCGCATGGTCTTCTCGTAGCGCTCGAAGGCCGTACGGTGGTCGGCCTGGCTCAGCTCGCCCGCCAGCACGTAGGCGCCGACCAGGGCCAGGCCGGTGCCGACGCCACCGAGAGTGTTGGCCGCGGCGGCGTCGCCGAGCAGCACGATCCTGCCCTTCGAGAAGCGCTCGATCGCGACCTGGGCGATGGCGTCGACGTACACGTCCTTCGAACGGGCCAGCTTGGCCAGGATCTCGGGCACCCGCCAGCCCCCATCGCGGTAGGCGTCGATCAGGATCTGCTTCTGCTCGGCCGCCGAGTAGCGGTCGTAGGTCAGCTGAGGCGAGGCGAAGCAGAAGAAGACGGGCGCCTTGGGGCCGCCGATGGAGACGAGCCTGCCCGGCTCGTTGTACATCACCGGCTCGTCCACGACACGCTCCATGTCCACCAGCGCGTAGTAGTGACCCATGTGCTTCACGTAGTTCGACTCCGGGCCGAACGCCAGGCGGCGCACGTTGGAGTGGATGCCGTCCGCGCCGACGACCACGTCGAAGGTCCGGGGCGCGCCCTTTTCGAACGTCACCTGGACGCCCGAGGCGGTCTCGGTGAGCGAGGTGATCGAGTCGCCGAAGATGTACTGGCAGGTGTCACGAGTGCGCTCGTAGAGGATCTCCGCCAGGTCGCCGCGGAGAATCTCCAGGTCGCCACCGGTGAACCAGCCCGGCATGACCGTGATCCGCTTGCCGTACGAGTCGATGACCGTCTGGTCGGTGCCCCCGGTCTGGCGGCGCTGGATCTCCTCCAGGATGCCCATGCGGCGGAGGAGCTCCATGTGGGTCTCGCCCTTGAAGTCGATGGCCTGGCCGCCGGTGCGGAGGGCTGGGGCCTTCTCCACAACGGTGACCTGGGCGCCGGAGCGGGCCAGCCAGTAGGCGAGGGCGGGGCCCGCGATGCTGGCGCCGGAGATGAGGACCGAGGTGTGCTTGTTCGTCATGGCTCTACCTTCGGAAACCCCGCTGACGACTCACCGACCATCCGCTGACGACCGCCTGACCCCCGACGTCCGTGCGGGGTGGCTCTGGTGCGTACGCAGCCGGGCCTCGGCGTGCTTGCGGAAGGCGGTGACCAGGCGATTGCGGTCGCCGGCCCGGGTGGCGAGGACGACCTGGCTCGGCTCGACGTCGCGCAGCGGGATGGTGGTCAGCCCGGGGTGCAGGCCGGTGGCGTAGTCGAGGGGCGGGCCGATGGCCACAGCGGCGCCGGCGGCGATGAGCTCGTGCTTGTCCTCGAGGTCCTCGACGAGCGGGCCGTCCGGGGCCGGGCTCCCGTCGGGGCGCGGGTCCACGCGCCAGTAGGCGTTGAGCAGCGGATCGGACTGGCGGACGTGGGGGATCGGCTCGCCGGCGATGTCGTCGAGGGTGACCCATTCGCGGCCGACGAGAGGGTGGTCGAGCGGGACGACCAGGACGCGGGGCTCGTCGTAGAGGACCGTGACGTGCAGCTGGTCGGTGGCGAACGGCAGCCGCGTGACGACCGCGTCGACGCGATGGTCGAGGAGCGCCGCTCGTGAGTCGTTCCAGGCCAGCAGGCGGGTCTTCACCTCGGCTTCCGGCTCGGCCTTGCGCAGCGCGCGTACGGCGGGGGTGATGAACAGGCCGCGGGTGTAGCCGATGGTGATCTCGCGCGGCCGGGCGGCGGCCCGGGTCTGCGCCATGGCCTGGCCGGCCGCGCGCAGCAGCCCGGTCGCCAGGGGCAGGAAGACCTCGCCCGCCTCGGACAGGTGGGTGCCGCGCGTCGTACGGTCGAGCAACCGCACGCCGAGCTGCTGCTCGAGCCGCCGGATCTGACGGCTCAGCGACGGCTGGGTGGTGTGCAGGGCCTCCGCCGCGCGGCCGAAGTGGCGATGCTCGGCGACGACGACGAAGCACCGCACCAGTCTCAGGTCGAGGTCGACGGGGGCGGGGAGCACACCAGCAGGCTAGCCCACCTGCGGTGATACGGGGATCGTATTACCTGTTGCGCAACTTTCATTGGACGCGCCGGTGACCGCGAACGCATGGTCGATCTGCCGAGCCCGGCTCCTCAGGCCGGGCGATGACCACCGTTCACGGAGAAACCGAAAGACCATGCAAGCAGACACGGCTCGCCACGACGGCGTCCAGCCGTTCCATATCCACATCCCGGACAGCGCGCTGGCCGACCTGAGAGAGCGGCTGGCCCGGGTACGCCTGCCCGACCAGGAGACCGTGCCGGACGCCGCCCAGGGCGTGCAGCTCGGCCGGCTCCGGGAGCTCCTGCACCACTGGGCCACCAAATACGACTGGCGCACGATCGAGCGGCACCTCAACGACCTCGGCCAGTTCCGCACCACGATCGACGGCCAGGGCATCCACTTCACGCACGTCCGCTCACCGCACCAGAACGCGACACCCTTGTTGCTGCTGCACGGCTGGCCCGGATCGTTCCTGGAGTTCCTGAAGGTGATCGGCCCGCTGACCGATCCGGTCGCGCACGGCGGGGACGCGCGGGACGCCTTCCACGTCGTCGTCCCGTCCATGCCCGGCTACGGGTTCTCGGACATCCCCAGCACCGGCGGCTGGACCCCGGACCGGATCGCCGCCGCGTACGCGGTGCTGATGCGGCGCCTCGGCTACGACTCCTACCTGGCGCAGGGCGGCGACTGGGGCGGCGTGGTGGCCACCCGCATGGGGAAGCAGCGCCCTGACGGCCTGCGCGCCGTCCACCTCAACTTCCCCGAGTTCCTCGCCCTGCCGCCGGTCGGCGACGAGCCGACCAGGGAAGAGGCCGCGGCCCTGGCCCAGGGCGAGGCGTTCGCCCGCGTCCACTCCGGCTACCACCTGCTGCAGCGCACCCGGCCGCAGACCATCGGCTACGCCCTGACCGACTCCCCGGCCGGTCAGGCCGCCTGGATCTACGAGAAGTTCCTCGACTGGGCCGCCCCCGGCGCCTTCACCCTGGACGAGATGCTCGACCATATCTCCCTGTACTGGCTGACCGGGACGGCCACCTCATCCGCCCGCCTCTACTGGGAGTACGCCCAGGAGCCGCTCGGGCTGACCGAGCTGGACCTGCCGGTGGGCGTGAGCGTCTTCCCGAACGAGCTGACCCGCACCCCGCGGATCTGGGCCGAACGCGCCTTCCACGACCTGCGCTACTTCAACGACGACATCCCCGCCGGCGGCCACTTCGCGGCGTTCGAGCAGCCCGGCCTGTTCGTCGAGGAGGTACGCGCGTTCGCGCGGGCGATCGGGGAGTCCGCATGAGGTGGGTCACGTACCGCTCGTCCGACGGGTCGGAGCGCTGCGGGCTGGTGCAGGGAAACAAGATCCTCGGCCACACCCCGGGAATGACCTTGCTGGACGTGCTGCGCTCCGGTGAGGGCCTGGAGGCGGCCGCCGCCCTCGTGACGTCGAACCCGGCCGAGATCGTGGACCTGGCCTGGGCGGACCTCCTCGCGCCGATCCCGGTGCCGCCCTCGGTCCGCGACTTCGCCGCCTTCGAACGGCACGTCGCCGGCGCCGCCGGCGGCACGATCAGCCAGGTCTGGTACGACGAGCCGATCTTCCACTTCTCGAACCCGGCCGCGATCCGGGGCCCGCGCGACGACGTCCCCGTCCCGGCCGCGACCACGGCGTGGGACTACGAGGTCGAGGTCGCCGCCGTCATCGCCGACGACTGCTCCGACCTGGACCCGGCCACCGCCGAGGACCACATCGCCGGGTACGTCGTCTACTGCGACTGGAGCGCCCGCGACCTTTTCGCCCGGGAGATGGGCTTCGTCTTCGGCCCCTCCAAGAGCAAGGACGCCGCCACCAGCCTCGGCCCGTACCTGGTCACGCCCGACGAACTGGAGCCCCACCGGTCGGGCAAGGGCTACAAGCTCGCGATGAACGGCTACGTCAACGGCGAGCTGTACGGAGGAGGCGGCTGGGACGAGATCCACTGGTCGTTCGGCGAGCTGCTGGCGCACGCGTCGCGGGACACCACGCTGCGGGCCGGCGACATCATCGCCAGCGGTCCCGTCGGCACCGGCTGCATCCTGGAGCTGGCCGGGCGGCGCGACTACCTGGCGCCCGGCGACACCGTCCGGGTCGAGGTCGAGCAGCTCGGCGCGGTCGAGGCGCGGATCGTCGCGAAGGGCGACACGCGCGTACCGGAGATGAAGATCTCGCGGAGCATCCTGATCGCCGCTCCCGCCGCCGCCGTGTTCGACGTGATCGCCGACCCCCACCGGCACCACCACTTCGACGGGTCCGGCACGGTCGCGGGCACGATCACCGGTCCCGCCCGCCTCACCCTGGGCGCGGAGTTCAGCGTCTCGATGGTGCTGTTCGACGTGCCGTACGAGGTGACGAACACCGTGGTCGAGTACGAGGAGAACCGCCGCATCGCCTGGGCGCACCCGGGCCGGCACCGCTGGCGCTACGAGCTGGAGGAGGCCGAGGGCGGCACCTTGGTCACCGAGACCTGCGACTTCACCACCTCGCCGCAGGGAGAGCGCGTCGCGGGATCCGCCTGGGGCCGGCGGGATGCCGAGGCCATCGAGAAGACCCTGCCGCGGCTCAAAGCGCTGGTCGAGAACGGCCGCCTTCCTGGCAGGCCATGACATCGGAGAGGAGTTTTGTGAAGATCGGCATCGGACTTCCGAACCAGGTGCGCGACGTCACCGCCGCGACCATTCCGCGCTGGGCGGCCCTGGCGGAGGAGGCCGGGTTCTCCACGCTCGCCACGACCGGGCGGTACGCGTACCCGGGGGTGAGCGACACCGTCGCGCTCGCCGCGGCGGGGGCCACCACCACGATCGGGCTGCTCAGCGCGGTCCTGCTGGCCCCGACGTGGCCTGGCGCCCTGCTGGCCAAGGAGGTCCGTTGATGGAGCCGGAGGCGATGCCCTGGCAGTCGGCGGGCACGCCGGTGCCGGCCGCCAGGGACAGGGGCAGGAAGATCAGGGCCATACCGACGCCGATGACGACGGACGGGCCGAGGATGTTGACGAGGTAGCTGCCCTGGGGTCCGGACAGTGCAAGCAGAGCCATGCCGACGGTGGCGTGATGGCGCCGAAGACGACGGTGAGGCGCATGCCGCATTTGTCGACCCACTGGCATCGGGCCACTCAGGGCTGCCTCTGGCTGCATATCCCTGAAATGCAGAAGAGGCCCCGGAGGGCCTCTGAGCTGCTGTTCTGCTGGTGGCAGGTCCAGGGTTCGAACCTGGGTAGGCTGAGCCGACGGTTTTACAGCGCGTGACCATTCCAGGTTGCCCGACGCTCTTGACCTGCGCCGGAGCCCGCTCGCCCGGCCCTGATCGTCAAGATCATTGCACGCATATTGCACAGCGGCCTTTCTGCCCGTGCGGCGCCGCACGCTCCTCCCCCGTCCGCGCATCCCGTATGCCCTCGACCCGCTGCGGAGCAGCAGCAGGCCGGCGACGGAGGGGCAAGCCCGTCTTCGCGTGTACGTCAACCGGTCGCTGTTCCTCGGTCATCGGACGCCAGGGGTCACAGACGGGCTTGAGCCGTAGGAGCTGGTCTGCTGGGCTTGCCCGGGTCGATGGCAGAAGGGACGCGCGGACTCCTACCTCAGCCACCTACGGCCCGCACTCCTCAACTTGGCGGTCATCCCGGAGCCGGAGCGCCCCCGCCGGAGGCGTCCTTTCGAGACTCGTCGCGGCGCTTCTTGAACTCGTTGAAGCGCCCGGTAAAGACGTACAGGTAATCCATCAGAGCTTCGGCCAGGTCGAGCGCATCTTGTGCGTCCTGGCGAGCTACCGGGCGGCCCGTATAGTGTGCTGCTTCGTTTCCAAGCACTCGTAGCTCCTGAGCCCACTCGAGTAGTCGGCCTTCAATCAGCCCCTGGCGCTCCATCTCTTCGAGTGCACTGACCAGGTTCTTGACCTTGATGTTATGGTCGGTACACACCCCTTCTAGGGCGCGTCGAACCATGACGACAGTGGCCGTGTATGCGTTGGCGTTGAAGCATAGTTGCGCTTCTTGGTGCTCTCTGCGCAGATCATGGGGGATGGCGCGTGAGCGATCTTGCCCTCTTTGATCTGAGTAGGGCCAGATCACGTCTGCGCGCGTGGACCGTACGACCTCTTCCTCTGCGTAGTCGTCCCAAATGAGCTGCTGGTAGAGGGCTACGGGCGCGAAGCAGTTATTGCAGGTGGCGATAGCTAAGCGGATCTTTTGCTCGTCGTTCTCACCGGTTTGGCCAGTCACGAACTCCGCACGCTCTTCTGCGGCCTGGTCCTCGGCGCACGCCCAGCAACGAATCTCGTATTGGAAGGCCGATGTCACGATGACACCGTAGCGAGAAGTGATCGCTGGATGACAGTAGTTTGCAGCGATGCGGTTCGAGCCGTCGGCGGCCGGGACCGGCCCCCAGGCCGCATGCCCGGCCGCCGAGCGGGCGAGGGGCCGCGAGGCGGCGCGCAGCGCCGCCCTTGATCCCTATGAGAGCAATTCGGCAGCTCTACAGCTCTGGAGTCAGAGCCCGCTGTATCGCATCGTGCATCGTGTCCACATGCGATCGACGCAAGGTCCCATCTTGCTTCAATCCCCAGACGGTAAAACCCTCAGTATCCACCTGGGTCACCTCGTTCTCGAACTTACCTTGCGAGATAAACCGCACCCAAAGTTGACCCGCTACGTTGCGAACGGGGCGGATAGAGAGAAGTTTGCGACTCGTCTTGTCCGCGAGAAGGTGGGAGGCCGTCGTATCTAACGCAAACACGTGATCCCCCGACCAGACTAAGAAGTCGGGGTAGAAAGTGCGCGTCTTCCCCATAGTAATTAGCGGAATCCCATATCCGCTACGACTAGGGTTCCGACACCAGGGAAGGCCGAACCCATCTAAGGCGCGGGCGAATGGTAACTCTAAGCTAGGGTTCAAGTCGCTGTAGCCGTCATGCAAGCTGTTCTCGAACGTTTCGAGACTGTCCGCCCGCACGAACATCGCCCCCACTTCGTAGGGATTTGGCTTTTGCTGTTTTAGAACGACATTGTCTACGTAAGCGTCTACGACGTCAGCCGCGACTCGCACCACATTCGCATACGCCGGCGAGCCAAATCCCACGAGAGCATCGAACTTTCCTTCGTGAGTCATGGCAACGCCCAAAGCGCCTTGGAAGCGTCGACCAACCTCCCTGCAGAAGACCCACCTCGCAGACACTTGGTTGGTGTGCTCAAAGTCCTCCCACACCAACTCAGGCTGACCAGAGGTAGTTTCTCCCACGGCGCGCTGTACGATGCTGCGCCCGCCGGTTGCCCGAGTGTTCCTCCCGTCGTCCTTCCGGTAGTCCGCGAGTGTCTTCATGATTTTTGAGATAGGCTCTGCGGCATACGAGGCGTCAATTGCGGTCTTGTAAATATACCCTCTTTCTCGTGGCTCTAATGACGTGACGGCAGCTTTGCCAGGGCCGCTCGCCATAAGACGTACCTCTGGCGCTTCTGCCTTTAATTTCAGCGCTACCGCTGACAGTATCTCACTGAAGACGTTTCGCTTGTCCACGCGCACGTAGAAGTGTGCTGTGTTCAACCGCTCGGCCGTATAATGCTGCGCACCTGGTTGCCGAAGCAGGCGGCCGATTACCTGCTCGATTGCTACATTCGACTCCATACTTTTGTCAACGTATGCGAAGTAGCAGCGAGGGTCATCCCAGCCCTCTTGAAGGCTGAGGTTGAAGATGACGTGCTCATAATCACCCTCGGCAAAATTGACATAATCCTTTTCACCTCCCGAGAATAGGTTGAATTCGACAGGAGGGGGAAATTGCCGGTCGAACTTGAGGGAGCAGTAGACAGCGACCTTAGCGGGATCGACTTTGCACGTTTCTACAAGGTAGCGCCATATTAGGATCGGTGGCGCTTCCCGTGCGACGAAGGGCCGCTTTGGATCATCCGTGCGCTGCGCATCGCCTTCTACGATGTTGGTCTTGCACACATAGATCGCTTTGGGAGATTCGAGCTTTAGGAGTTTCGCCTGAGCCGCGGCGTCCCTCATGTCAGCCAGCATGGCGGAGACAGTCTCCTCCATGGGAGCCTCATAGCCAGCCAGCAGGACAGTGCTCTTTATTAGGCCCGCCTCGACCACTGCGGTAGGCTCTATCGCAGTGACGAGGTCTTCGTCGCTCCAGCCTTCTTTCTTGAGTTCATTGATCTCGTCCGAGAGACGTGAAGGCAGTCGCATGGTTGCGCTAGCCACCAAGAACGCGTCGGGCTGCAATTCCAAGAGAAGACTGGTTTGCTGGTCCGATAAGTTGTGACCCTCGTCGTATACGATAATGAGTGGCCTGCGAACATCCTCTGAATTGAGGCGGACCTTAAGCAGGTCCCACGTGCTTGATTCTGCCGTATCTATGTCACATTTGAATATTAGGCGGTCGCCGCGTTCCTTATCACGCTGATTAAATGTCCCCACTGTAGCAAAGAAGAGCGATGCACTCGTGGCGCCCCTTACGATTTCCGGATCATATTCAGCCAGCGTTGCTACGTTCGTTTCCCCTAATAGGTGGTGATACTTGCCCCCAGCCGATAAGTTGGCGAGCGATTGTTCTACTACCACACGCCCCATACTGAGCCATAAGACGACCGGCGCGACCGGGAGGGCGGCAGATATCCCGGCGACAGCATCGGCTAGGATGACTGTCTTACCAGAAGCGGTAATCGAGGCGAGCGCCTGAAAGAACGGAACTACGCGTGATGATGTAATCTTGCCGCGCATAGGCGGATCTGCGTAGTAGCGAGCGAAGCGTTCCACGATCCTCGTAGAGGCCGCCTGCTGAAAGTCTTTTAGCTCAAGCATGTACACCCTCGCGTGTAGTGCCGTTAATGCGATACTCTGGGCTTATTCTTCGCTGAATGGTTCGCCGCGGAGGTCGAGCCCGAAATCCCTGAGAATCCTGTCCGGGATTTGATAAAAAATCACATCATCTGTCTGGAAGAGATACAGACGTGCGTACACGTGGTACAGAGGCTTAAGCTCAGCCGCCACAGCCTCTTCTACTAGCTCCTCGTAGACATCTTCAGTTAGGTTAGTGTTTTGATCAGGGCCATCCCAGATTAGGAAGAAGCCCTCGTTCTCACTATTGCGCCCTACCAGATAGCGGTACTTCCCAGGCGTCTCATAAGTGAGACCTGGTCCACGGCGCCGGTTGGAATCGAAGTGTGAAGCAATGACGGTGTCAGTCATCTCTCCACGTTCCATGCCAAGAAGAGCTGTCGCATCCACCTTACGATCGAGTGTCATAAAGCGGAAACCGCCGCCTAGTGGTTCCTCCCTCCCCCGATGCCACTTGCCCTGAGCCGCTCGCTGAAGGCGGTTCGAAAGCAGAGAGCGTGCGTAGCTGTCCCCGCGCTCTGGCCGACCCTGCTCGATCGCAATGAAGCGTCTACTAGCATTTGTTTCGCTGTTGAGATAGAGAACAGCGTGCCCAGTGGTACCTGAACCAGCGAAAGGATCTAGGACGAGCCCATCCGGGGGGCACCACAGGTTGATGATTTTTTCGATCAGCTTGAGAGGCTTGACCGTATCGAACCCATGATGCGGTCCCACCACCGCGTCCAGTTCGCTAATGCCGGTCTGGCTATGACCTGACTCCTCGTGTCTCCAGGACACGGTACCCAGTACAGTCAGCTCTGGTTCGAAGTCCTCATGTGCCCAGAACGTCATGGGAATACGTCCTTGCTTGACGTCTTCGAGATAATTTTTCAGCTGGGGTCGCCCAGTACCTTGGAGTCCGAAGTAGAGTTGAGGCCAGACGCCGGCCTCCAAGGCTTCTTCTGCCGCCCTCCTGGCCTCAGGAAGAGACGTCTTGAGCACTAAGCCTTTAACACGAGGAACATCGGACGCCTCAATCCCGATGATCTTTGCTCTTTCAGCGGCATCATCGAGATCCTTAAGTTCGTATTCAGATCCCCACTCCTGGATCCAAGCTAGGAGCTGTCTCTGTGCGGTCCGCCAGCAGCATCCGGGTTGTGGGTAATGCAGTTCCCCAGTAAACGGCGACTGGATTGCGTACACCATGGTCTGGTTCTTGATTGCTTTCGAACCCGACGCATCCTTACTCTTCCAGAGCTTGGGGTCGCCATCTGGTGACTTGTATCGGTCGTTCATTTCTGCCGTACGAGGCAGCAAGGCAGTATGAGTACGGGCCTCGTCTTTAGCGTACACAAGAACATACTCAGTAGCTGTACTGACATGCCGCTTGTCGTTACGAGGAGCGTACGATTTCTGCCAATTGATAATTGCTAAACGATTCTGTTCGAAGAAGAGCTCGTCAAGCATCTGCCCAAGTCGAAACAGCTCTCTATGGTCGATGCAGACGGCAAGGACTCCTCCAGGCTTGAGCATTGACTTCATCATCTGCAGCCGGGGGAGCATGAATTTCATCCACTTGGAATGCCGGGCACCATCCTCGGCGCTCACAATGTCGCCTAGGCCCGGGTCGTTGGGATCCGTATCCCAGCGATCGTTATAGCGGAAGTCCCGTCCCGTGTTGTATGGCGGGTCAGCAATAATGAGGTCAACTTGACCTCTTTCTTTGTAAAGCGTCGCCATCGTCTGGAGATTGTCCCCCTCGACGACCAGATTCTTCGCGCGTTCAGTTTCAGGGCCGAATCCGTAAGTCTTGAGCTCACGCAGGACCCGAGGGCGGACTTTACGACCAATCTTGCGGGCGTTACTTTTTCCAGGAAAGCTTATTCGAATTCCTGCCTCTTGCTGAGCCTGGATGAGCTCAATGAGCTCTGCACGGGTTAGTTCGTCTAGGGTGGGGCTATCGATGAAGGGGGTGCCGGGCTCGCTCATGTTTGCCAAGCTTAGGTCTAGCCACCGACAGTTTGGGGGTATTCAACCGTTTCCAAGTGACGGCGACTGGTCACAAGATGATCACGGAGAGAGGCTCTCCCGACATGAATCGGAGAAGTTGCTGGTAAGGGCGTATATGTGAGGATCACCCGTGAAGCTGGACGACGCCCGGAGTGGTTATGGCGCAGCACATCGAGGCCCGTGTCACTGCTAGCAGCAGAGATGAGGCCGACCGGATCTGTTCAACCCTTGTGGCGCGTCGCTTGGCTGCGTGTGCGCAGGTAGTTGCACCTATCTCTTCTACCTACTGGTGGGCTGGTGAGGTTCAGCAGGCGGAGGAGTGGTTGTTGCTCATGAAGACGACCGCCGATCGCTTCGAGGAGCTTGCGGCATGCGTGCGTGAGCTGCACTCCTACGAGGTGCCTGAGATCGTCGCAATTCCGATCGTGCAGGGGACGCCGGACTACTTGGAGTGGATCAGGCGGGAGACGGCCCCAGAGCGCGGCGAGTAGCGCGTATGTCGCCGAGTAGTTCGCGGGCGGCATGGTCGGGCCGGGCGGCAAGGGCCTTCTCCACCTTGGCGAGGTGCTGCATGCCCCAGGTGGATTCGGTGCGCTGGGCCGCTTCGAGGGCGCGGCGGGCGTAGGCGACTCCCTCGGTCACGTCGCCGATCTGGAGCTGTGCCTGTGCGATGTCGGCGTAGACGACGGACACGCGCTTTTGGTCCTCGTCCTGGCCGAGGGCGGCAAGGGCGGCTTGGCCGGCCTCTGTCACGTGCTGCTCGTCGCCGAGCCGTACGTAGGTCGAGAGCTGGAATGCAGCCATGCGTCCGGCGTCGAGAAAGCGGGTCCATGCGCGCTCACGGTGGGGCCGGGCACGGGTGTGGGCTTCCTCAGCTCGCTGCAACAGTTCGACCGCCTGGCCGTCGCCGAGTCCGGCCAACTCTTCGGCTTCCCGGGCCAGCAACCACGCGCGCGTTGCGTCGTCGCCTTCGGCCGGGAGGAACTGCTGGGCGCGTCGAATGTGCTCGACGGCCTCGGGGCCGGTGACGGCGTACGACCGGTAGGCGTACGTGCATGCCTGGATGACGCGGTGCCCGCTCTCCTCGGCGGCCAGGGCGGCAACGCGCTCGAATGAGGCCGACTGCGCGGGCTGCTTGAGGTCCCAGGCAATCCAGGACGCCAGCGTTGCGGCTTCGCCGGCTGTTGCCGCCAAGCGGCGCCGGTAGCGCTCGGGCGGGCCGCTTTGAAGCAGGGTGCTCAACTCGTTGATGTGCGTCGTGAGCCCCTGGTAGATGGCTCGGGCGGGCATGACGTATTCGAGCCGGTGGAAGCCGATGGTGCGCGCTTCGAGCCGTTCAATCGTGTCGTCGTCGAGCATCTGCGGCCCCCTCAGCGCACGGGAAAGGCGCTCCCAAGGGTCCGCGATGGAGGCCGCGGTTTCGGCGGTCATTCCGGCCGCGAGGAGCAGCATCGTTCGTCGGTCCATACGGGCATCCAGCCTTCCCACTACCCAGGCCAGCGTCAGAAGGTCGACATCCCATGGGTCGTCAGTTGGACGCGGGCCGATCACCACGCCTTCGACGCTAAGGAGCTGACTCGCTGGCATCCCATCCCGAGAAGGGATAGCGCGACGGGATGAGGCGGCCTCGATGATCTGGGAACGGCCGGAGGCGCGGGGGGCGAGTCCGAGAGCGAGCCGGGCCGGGTCGGGCATGCGCAGTCCATCGGCGATCCGCTCGAACACATCCAGTGCGGTGACCTGCGCGCTTCCGCGCATGATCTCGCTGACCTTGCCCTGGCTGAGATTCACGGCAATGCCAATGCGAGTCTGACTCACGCCCGCGTATTGCCTGATAAGCCGGAAAACCTGCCCGATGTTCCGTTTCTTCAGGGCGTCGAGCATTTCGGGGCGCTGCCAGAGGTCGGGCGGGATCATGACCGGTTCCGCCGCTTCTGCGGGCATAAGGCGCTTCCCCTTGCGTCTGCTTGACTGCCTGTATTTCCAAGCTTCCGGGTTGGGGTTAACCCGTCAAGGGATATCGGCATGCCCGGCCGGAATATCGGCGCGGGATGGGTTGAGCGACCTGCAATTACGACCCTTGCCCCATGGTTACGGAGACGGAGAGGTGCGGGGCCTGCCGGGGGAAGGGCTGGCGGCTTGTTCGGCGGGCGTCGGCGGATGCCGAGTACCGGCTCAACGGCATGATCGTGGAGCTGTCCACGGTCGAGTGTTTCGAGTGCTCGGGCTCGGGCCGTAGGGCGGTAGCGTCATGAGCGCCGATCGGCTCGTGGCGGGCCGTCGCCCCCTGGCCGTCACCGCTGCCCAGTGCGCCGAGCGGCTGCGCCTGGAACTGGAGCAGTACGGCGTGACCGCCGACGTCCACGAGGGGTACGGGCTGGCGCTGGTATCGGTATGGGTCGAACTGGTCGTCTGGACCGATGGCCACTGGTTCCGCTGGCGCTCGGGCCGTACCTCGACCAGCGGGCGGCCCGTCTACGCCTTCGCCCCGGCCTCCGACGTCGTCACCGCCGCGCGCCGGGTGGCTCACCGGTACGGGCAACTGCGCCAGCAGTACCCCCGTCCGCCGTACCTGGCGGGGGATGCCTCGTGAACGACCTCGACGAGCCGGACCGCCTGCACAGCGCACACGTCCCAATCCGCCGGGGATACTTCCGCAAATTGGAGTGGTGGAAGCCCACACCTGCGCAGCGGGTCCTGGTCCTGGCCTGGACGTGTGACTGTCAGGCCAGGTTCTACGAACTGTGCCAGTCCGGCGGGCTGGCCTACATCCGCCGTACCGTCCAGAAGGACGAAGAACCGGAGATCGCCGAGACTCACCGGTGGTCGGTCCGGCAGGGCTGGGCGACCTGGTTCGACCTGCTGACGGGTGAGGTCCGTTAGGGGCCGGCAGTCCGCTGCCCTTGGGTTACGGGCTCCTGTCGGCAATGGGCCTTCGCACGACACACCTGCACTGCTAGCCTGCTTGGCTAGACAGGCATGTTGAATGCGGGGCTCTGATGTCATTTGAATACACTCCTCCCAAGTACGCCCAACTCATCGCCGAGCTTGAACGGCGCATCGAATCAGGCGAATATCCGCCCGGCTCACCGCTGCCGAGCGAACACCAACTCATGGCCGAATTCGGCATGGCGCGGCCCACGGTGGTCAAGGCGCTGGGCGTACTCCGAGATCAGGGGTGGATCGTCACCCATCAGGGCAAGGGCCGATTCGTACGCGGCCGTCCCGCCATCGCCTCCGGACGGCAGGTCCGCACGGGCCGGGAACTGCTCGACCGCAAAGAGACCCGGGTCGGAAGCTCGCTGCTGTCCGCTGGGCCGGTGCCAGCCCCTAACCGCATCGCGGCCTACCTCGACATCACGCCCAAGTCGGCGGTCGTCCTCCGCAGGACCCTCGTCACCCGCGACGACGAAGCATCTGAGATCTCCTCCACCTGGGTGCCGGCGGACGTGGCCGAAGGTAGCCCGCTGGCAGAGCCCGAAGATCTCAAGCAGGGCGTACGGCGCTACGTCGAAGCTGCGGCCGGTGTCGAGCTGGACCACATCGTCGAGCATGTGACCGCACGCAACCCCACTCAGGAAGAGCGCGACCTCCTCGGCGTCAAGACCTCGGCCGCTCTGCTGGCCGTCTATGCCGTCGCCTGCGATGCGACCGGCAAGCCGTGGGCCGTCGTGGAGACGGTCCTTCCCGGCGATCGTCACGAACTTGAGGACGCCTACCCGATTAGGTAATCCAACTTTCCCGCCCGAACCCACTTGGACTGCTTGACTAGCCAAGTGGGTTCAGTGCTTAATGGAGACACAACTTGGTCAGTCAAGGTGGCTGACCGTACAAGAAGGGAGGGCGGTAATCATGGCTCTACAGGGACCCATTCCGATCAGCTTCGGCCAGATCTTCCCGTACGGCTGCTACGCAGTGGGCGAGGTCGAGCCGGTCAAGGACTTCGAGGCGTCGAGCAACGGTCGCTTCGTCCAGGCGCGGGACAAGCAGACGGGCGAACTCGTCTGGCAGATCCCCGTGATGGACGCTGACCCGTCGCTGAAGGCGGCGCAGAAGACCGTGGCCGTCAAGATCCTCGCTCCGGTCCAGCCGGTGCCCCCGGCCCCGGTTGCGGGCCTGCCGTTCACGCCGGTCGAGTTCGACGGACTGACCGTGACCCCGTACGTCAACGGGTCCGGACGGCTCGCCTACTCCATCAGGGCACGGGAGATGCGCGCTCCTCGCGC
Organism: Microbispora sp. CSR-4; assembly: GCF_008033685.1. Classification (NCBI taxonomy): domain Bacteria; kingdom Bacillati; phylum Actinomycetota; class Actinomycetes; order Streptosporangiales; family Streptosporangiaceae; genus Microbispora; species Microbispora sp. CSR-4. The sequence goes on along the minus strand of NZ_VJVX01000005.1, from coordinate 122,038 downwards.
TCACGCCAAGGCGGCCAGCAACGGCAAGGAGGCGGCGGCGTGAACTGGCGGCCGTACACGCACCTGTCGATGTCGGTCGATCCCGGTGAGCGTCCCCGTATCGGCGTCTCGTTCTACGGCTCGATCACTGCGGCCAGCGCGCGAGTGCTGGAGTCGGGGCGGCCGTACCTGGTCCTGGAGTCCGGCGAGGCGGACGTGACGGTCTCGGCCACCGGGGCGGCCAGTCCGGTCACCGCCGAAGACCTGGACATCGCCCGGCAGATCTTCAACGCCGCCGCGCGGTACCTGGCCGACTGCGAACGCCTGCACGCCGACCACACCGAACACGCGCAGGCCACCGGCCCGGCGGCCTGACCCAAGGACGGGGCCGCTGGAACTGGCATTCCAGCGGCCCCCCGATCTCTCACACACGCCAATGCCTGAGAGGACACCAAGCCTAATGTTCAAGAAACTTCCCGGCGACGAGGCACGCAACCTCGTCTCCACCACACCAGACACGGCCGTGGTCTTCCGCCCGGCCGTCATGCAGACCCCCGCCATCGTCACCCTGGTGATCTGGCTGTCGCGCCTGTTCGCGGGCCTGGTTCGCCTCGTCGTGCGGCATCCGGTCGCGGTGGCCGTGCCGGTCGGACTCGGGGTCATCTGGACCCTGTACGGCTGGCGCCTGGCCCTGGTCATGGCCGGGTTCCTGCCCTCGGCAGGCCTGTCCTGGGCGCTGCTTGATCGGGCCTCGTTCCTAAGGTTGGTCGGCTGGCCCCTACTGGCCTGGTGGCGGCTGGTCGCCGTCTACCGGCGGCACTGGCAACCGGTCATGGTCGTCTCCGGCCTCGGGCGGCACATCCGGGGCCGCGACTACCTGCCCCGCCTCGTGCGGGTGGAGTGCGACGGCTGGGCCGACCGCGTCTCGGTGAAGATGCTCAACGGCCAGGCCGTCACCGACTGGGCCGACCGTATCGAGCACTTGGCCCACGGCTTCGGCGCGCCCTCCTGCCGGGTGGCGGTCGCTCGGGCCGGGCGGCTCGTGCTCACCTTCCCCCGCCGTGACCCGCTCGCCGAACCCCTGCCCGCCCTTCCGGTTCCCGAGGTCGCCTCGGTGGGGCCGGTCGAGATCGGCCGGTGCGAAGACGGCACACCGCTGCGGCTCAAGGTTCACGGCACCCATGTCTTGATCGCCGGGGCCACGGGCGCGGGCAAAGGCTCCTACCTGTGGTCGACAATCCGCGGCCTCCTCCCCGCGATGCGGGCGGGCCTGGTTCAGGTGTGGGCGCTCGACCCCAAGCGGATGGAGCTGTCCTTCGGGCGTGCGCTGTTCGGCTCCCGGTATGCAGCCGATCCGAAGGAGTGCGCCGACCTGCTCGATGAGGCGGTCTCGGTGATGCAGGAGCGGGCCGACCGGTTCGCCGGCCTCCAGCGCTCCCACACCCCGACGCCTTCCGACCCGTTCGTCCTGGTCCTCGTGGACGAGGTGGCGTTCCTGACCGCCTACCAGCCCGACAAGGGCCTCCGTCAGCGCATCACGGCGGCCCTGGCGACCCTGACGACCCAGGGCCGGGCGGTCGGCCTCGGGGTCATGGCCGCGTTGCAGGACCCGCGCAAGGAGGTCATGAACATCCGCAACCTGTTCCCCGACAAGATCGCGCTCCGGTTGGACGAGTCGGAACAGGTGGACATGGTCCTCGGCGACGGGGCACGCGACCGGGGCGCACTGGCCGACCACATCTCGCCGGTTCCTGAGCTGGGCGCGGGCGTCGGCTACGTCCGTCTCGAAACCAGTCCTGATCCGGTGCGGGTGCGGGCCGCGTACGTCTCCGACACCGATATCCGGGCGATGGTCGCCGAGTTCGCGGAGGAGGGCCGATGATGCGCCTGGCTCACATCCTCGACGGCCTGCGCTGCTCGGGCTGCGGTGCCCTGGATGTGCTGTGGCTCGACCCGGTGCGCGGCATCGTCGAGTGCCACGAATGCGGCGAAAAGGCCGCCGTCATGGTCGACGGTCTCGGCCCGGCCGACCTCCTCGACCCCGCCGGCTCCTGGGACGGTGACCGGTGACCAACCCGCACGACCGCTCCACCCCTCGCGCCGTCCGAATGGCTCAACCGCTGGCTCGTGAGGTCGTGGAGGAGATCGCCAAGCAGTACGGGGTGTGTATCCGTCCGGTTCCGCTGCGGCGGCAGGACATCCTCACCGGGCAGGTTGAGGTCATCGACGTGCCGTGCGGGGCGACGCTGGAGAGCAAGTGCCCGCCGTGCGCGAAGCGCAACCGGCAGCTTCGGCGGGCGCAGTGCCGGGAGGGCTGGCACCTGGAAGCCGAGCCCGTGAACCTGCCCGACAACGCGGACGAGTATCAGCGTCACCTTGTCGAGCTGCGGGCCGACGCCCAGGCGTGGCGGGACGAGGTGGAAAAGGCGGGCGGCGACACCACCGACCTCGATGCGGCCATTGAGGACTTGGACGAGGAGATCAACCGGGCCGGGATGCGCGGCAACGTCCTCGGCCGAGCCTCGGGTAAGCGCTCGCGGTCGACGAAGCGGCGGCAGGACGCCCCGGATCTGCCCAAGCGGCAGATGACCAAGACCACGCTCGGGCGGACCTTCACCGGCGCGGACGGCAAGACCTACCGGCCCTCGATGTTCGTCACGCTCACGCTCCCGTCGTATGGGCGCGTGCTGGAGGGTGCGCCCCCGGACCCGGACCGGTGCGACTACGTGCGGGCGGCTCGGGACGCGCTGCACTTCTCCAAACTGGTCGACCGCTTCGTGCAGAACCTCCGCCGCGTGGCGGGCTATGACGTGCAGTACTTCGCCACCGTCGAGCCTCAAAAGCGGCTCGCACCGCACCTGCACATGGCGATCCGCGGCACCCTCCCGCGTGCGGAGCTGCGGCAGATCATCGCGGCCACATATCACCAGGTGTGGTGGCCTTCAACGGATGTAGTCCGTTTCGAGGGGAAGCACCTGCCCGTGTGGGAGGACGGGGCCGGCTACCTCGACCCAACCACGGGGGAGGTCCTGCCGACCTGGGAACAGGCACTCGACGCTCTCGACCAGGACGACGAGGCCGAACCCCTGCACGTGCTCCGCTTCGGCGACCAGCTCGACATACAGAGCGTCCTCGCCGGAACGCCCGACGCCGACCAGCTCATCCAGTACCTGTCGAAGTACCTGACCAAGAGCCTCGGTGACGCCCTCGGCACTGACGACCCTCGTCGAAAGGCACACGCCGAACGGCTGCTGGAGGCGCTGCGGTTCGAGCCGTGTTCGCCGACCTGCCCGAACTGGCTGCGGTACGGGGTGCAGCCCAAGGGCGCCAAACCGGGGATGGCTCCGGGCCGGTGCAGAGGTAAGGCGCACAAGCCCGATCACCTCGGCTACGCGGGCCGCCGCGTCCTGGTCTCCCGGAAGTGGTCGAACAAGACCCTGACGGAGCACAAGCAGGACCGCCGGACCTGGGTCCTTGAAGCCCTTGGCCTGCCTGACGAGCCGGTCGACCCTCACCGCTACATCTGGCGGCCGGTCAAGCCCGGTGATCCCGACCTGGCCCCCATCGGCGTGCGCTTGCTGCGCTCGGTCCATGAACGGCAGCGCTGGCGTAATCACCTGGCCCGGCTCGAAGCCGAGGCAGACGGCCAAGATCTAATGACAAATAACGAGTTGCCTGTGTGGCGACTCGGGACTGGTAGCCGCCAGCAGGTGAGCACCCCCAAGATCTGGACCCCGAGTCCTATCGAAAGACCGTGCCCCTCGTTGGTAGCCGGGTGAGTTGATCGCTGATGGGATGTCGTGCCCGCTGACCTGGGCGTGAGCACTGATTCATTAGGTCGCCGACCCCTCCCTCACAGGCTGCCAATGGTGATCGATATCCGAGACAGGAGACGTGTTGCTGTTCGTCGGAGACGACTGGGCCGAAGACCACCACGACATCGAACTAATGGATGCCTCAGGCCGCAGACTGGCCAAAGCCCGGCTCCCGGAGGGCGTGGCGGGCATGGCCCGCCTGCACGCTCTCATCGCCGAGCACTTCGAAAGCGACCTGGGCGAAGACGCCGACCAGGTCTCGATCGGAATCGAAACCGATCGCGGCCCGTGGGTCCAAGCGCTCATCGCCGCTGGTTACCGGGTCTTCGCAATCAACCCCTTGCAGGCCTCGCGTTACCGGGATCGGCATGCGGTCTCGGGTGCCAAGAGCGATGCCGCCGATGCTCATGTGCTGGCCGACATGGTCCGCACCGACTCCCACCAGCTGCGCACCGTGGCCGGCGACAGCGCCGAGGCAGCAGCAATCAAGGTGGTCACCCGCGCACATAAGACGCTGATCTGGGAACGCACGCGCCACCTCCAACGCCTCCGACATGCGCTACGCGAGTACTTCCCTGCCGCGCTGGAGGCGTACGACGATCTGAGCGCCAGCGACGCACTGGAACTCCTGGCGCTCGCGCCGGATCCCGCCTCGGCCGCGCAGCTACCGATCGCGCAGATCACCGCAGCGCTCACCCGGGCCCGCCGCCGCAACCTGGCTGACAAGGCCGCCGCCATCCACGCAGCACTGCACGCCGAGCACCTGGGCCAACCCCAGGCAGTGACAACCGCCTACGCCGCCACGGTCCGCGCCTCGATAGCCGTCCTGACCGTCATCAACGAGCAGATCGCCTTCCTCGAAGAACAGGTGGAGGCGTCCTTCAGCGAGCATCCAGCCGCCGAGATCATCTTGTCGCAGCCGGGTCTGGGACCAATCGTCGGCGCACGTGTGCTCGCCGAGTTCGGCGACGATCCCACTCGATACGCCAATGCGAAGGCCCGCAAGAACTACGCCGGCACCAGCCCGATCACCCGCGCCTCCGGCAAGAAGAAGGTCATCTTGGCCCGCTACGTGCACAACGACCGACTTGTCGACGCCCTCGGCACCCAAGCGTTCTGCGCCCTGCGAGGTTCCCCAGGCGCCCGCGCGTACTACGACCGGCTACGCGCCCGCGGAGCGGGCCACCACACCGCACTGCGCCAACTCGCCAACCGACTCGTCGGCATCCTCCACGGCTGCCTCAAGACCGGCACGCCCTACAACGAGGCCACTGCCTGGGGACACCACGCTGCGGTCGGTGGCGCTTGACTCCCCACATCCTGGGATGTCTTTCGGCAACTGAAGGGAGGGCGGCATGAAGAAAGACGACAAGCTGATGACGGTCCCCGAGATCCTCGACGAACTCGGCGGCATCTCCCGCCGGACCTTCTACCGGTGGCGTGAGATCGGCAAGGCTCCCGAGGGCCTCAAGCTCCCCAACGGCGAGATCCGCATCTACCGCAGTGAGTTCGACGCCTGGCTTGAGAGCCTGCGGGAGGCTGCGTGAACGCCTCCTATGACGTGAAGTTCTTCGAGACCTACCGGAACAAGTCGAGCAAGACGCCGTCCTACGTCGTTCGATGGCAGGTGGCCGGCAAACGGTCTTCGAAGACCTACCGGACCAAGGCTCTCGCCGAGAGCTTCCTGTCGGACCTGCGCCAGGCGGCCAAGCGGGGAGAGCCGTTCGACGTCGAGAGCGGCCTACCGGCCTCCATGATCAAGGCCAAGAGCGCACGGACCGTCTTCGACTTCGTCCGGGCCTACATCGACATGAAGTGGCCCCACGCTGCGGCGAAGACCCGCGACAGCATCTCTGACGCGCTCTCCACCGTGCTCCCAGCTCTGACCAAGGATCGTGCGGGCCGCCCTGACGCCGAGGCCCTACGGACCGCGCTCCGTAAGTGCGCCCTCATCCCGGCGGACAAGAGGCCGGAGCCGTCCCCGGAGATGGCGCGGGCGGTCCGCTGGCTCGAAGGTGCGTCCCTCGACCTGGCCGACCTGAACGAGACGAAGACCGTGCGACTTGCTCTCGACGCGCTCGCGCTTCGCCTCGACGGTCAAGCCGCCAGCGCCAACACCATCAGGCGGAAGCGGGCCGTCCTCCATGCGGTCCTGGAGTACGCCGTTGAGCTGGAAGAGCTGCCATCCAATCCGCTCCACAAGGTCAAGTGGAAGCCCCCGAAGACGACCGAGACCGTAGACCCGCGCGTCGTCGTGAATCCGCGGCAGGCCGAGGAACTGTTGACCGCTGTGACCTACGTGGGCAAGCGCGGCCGGGGCCGGCGACTCATGGCCCTGTTCGCCTGCATGTACTACGCCGCACTTCGGCCGGGTGAGGCCGTCGCCCTCCGGCAGCAGGACTGCCATCTTCCGGCAATTGGCTGGGGCCGACTCCTCGTCGACGTGTCGCGTCCGGAGGTCAACACCCAGTGGACCGACAGCGGCGACGCTCACGAGGAACGCGGGCTCAAGCACCGGGGCCGGGACGACGTACGGCCGGTGCCCATCCCTCCGGCCCTGGTGAAGATCCTTCGGCAACACATCGAAGAGTTCGGGGTCGGCTCGGACGGGCGGATCTTCCGGAGCGAGCGCGGTGGAGTCGTCGCCTCGACGGCCTACACGGAGGTGTGGCAGGAAGCCCGCAAGCTCGCCTTCACTCCCGCTCAGGTCGCCTCTCCCCTGGCTCGTCGGCCGTACGACCTCCGGCATGCGGCCGTCTCCCTCTGGCTCAACGCGGGAGTCTCGGCCCCCGACGTAGCCGAGCGGGCCGGGCACAGCGTTGACGTCCTCCTACGGGTCTACGCCAAGTGCCTCGACGGCCAACAGGAGATCGCCAACCGGAGGATTGATGACGCCCTGGCTGCCTAACTCTCCGCATCCCTCCCCTTGGGCAGAAGGCAGAGATACGATCCACCGCATGTCAGACACAACGGTTAGTGAGTACGCATATACGCACGCATCACCTACCTCACGTCGCGCCGACGGTAGCGAGTGCGTGTGGTACCGCTCGCACGATGGCTCTTTCGACCTGATCCGTCTGGGCAAAGACGGTAAGCGCCGGTATCACGTCTTCGATGCCCAGAGCGGGGAGCATCTAGAACAGTTCACGAGCTGGGAAGCCGGCCGTCAGTGGATCGCGGAGCGCCTGCGATCAGCGTGATCACCGAAGTCCATAGGGTCCCGGAAGCCAGCCGGGACCCTTCGCCGTTTCGTAGGCTCGTCTCGTCGCCCTCACGAGGCCGAAAAGCTCGGCGCGACCTGCGAAAACGCGCCTAAGATCATTGCACGCATATTGGTGGACCGGCGACAGACAAGGGCTCAGAGTGGCCTACGGCTGCACAGGGCCGGAAAGCAGAAGAGGCCCCGGAGGGCCTCTGAGCTGCTGTTCTGCTGGTGGCAGGTCCAGGGTTCGAACCTGGGTAGGCTGAGCCGACGGTTTTACAGACCGCTCCCTTTGGCCACTCGGGCAACCTGCCTTGTCTTCCGCTCGCCGCGGCGACAGGTAGAAGAATAGCGGACTTCCCGGGTGCACGTGACATGGGTTTCGCCGCGCCCCTCACGTGGCCGGCGGCGGGTGCCGGAACCCGAAAGCGGGCGCGGCGGTGCACCGGTCATAGTGGAACGGTGATCAGACAGGCCGAGCCGGCGGACCTCGCGGTCCTGGCGGAGATCGAGAAAGCGGCGGACGGGATGTTCGTGCCGCTCGGCATCGTCTTCCCGCCGGGCACCACGGTCATCGAGGAGTGCGATGATCCCGGGCGGGTCATCGTGGCGGGCCGGCCGCCGATGGGGTTCGCCCTGCTCGGGGTGGTCGACGGCCTGACCCATCTCGACCAGATCGCCGTACGTCCCGATCATGGCGACCAGGGCATCGGAACGCGGCTCCTCGATGCCGTGTGCGCGGCGGCCACCAGGGCCGGCAGCGCCGCGGTGACGCTGACGACCTTCCGGGACGTGCCGTGGAACGCCCCCTGGTACGCCCGGCGCGGCTTCCGGGTCGTACGACCTGACGAGTGGGGGCCGGAGCTCACGGCGCTGGTCGAGCACGAGCGGGCCCTGGGCATAGAGGTGGCGCCTCGCGTCGTCATGAGGAAAGACCTCTGATCACATCGTGGGCCACTAATCTCGAAGGGCAACGGAGAGAGGACACGGACACCGATGGCCGACAGCAGTTTCGACGTGGTGAGCAAGATCGACCGGCAGGAGGTCGACAACGCCCTGAACCAGACGGTCAAGGAGGTCGGGCACCGCTTCGACTTCAAGGGCACCGGCGCGAGCATCTCCTGGTCGGGGCAGAAGGACATCGAGATCAAGGCGAACAGCGAGGAGCGGGCGAACGCGGTTCTCGACGTCTTCAAGGAGAAGATCGTCAAGCGCAACCTGTCCCTCAAGATCCTGGACGCGGGCGAGCCGAAGCTGTCCGGCAAGGAGTATCGCCTGATGGTGTCCCTCAAGGAGGGCATCGACCAGGAGAACGCCAAGAAGATCTCCAAGCTCATCCGGGACGAGGGCCCGAAGGGCGTGAAGGCGCAGATCCAGGGCGAGGAGCTCCGGGTCAGCTCCAAGAAGAAGGACGACCTCCAGCAGGTCATCTCGCTGCTCAAGGGCAAGGACCTCGACATCGCCCTTCAGTTCGTCAACTACCGGTGAGACGCATCACAGCGCGACACTGACGGAAAGGCCCTGACCTGCGGGTTCAGGGCCTTCGTCGTTTCCGCACGCCACCCGGCCATGACCATTTGGTTGCCCGGAGCAACGATCAACATATGATTGCTTAGGGAAACTAAGTTTGATCACATCGGGAAGGACTTCGATGGCGACAGCGAGGACGAGGGAGACGCCGCCGGACACGGCGGCCCCCGCGATGACGCACCGGGAGATCCTGGAGGCGCTCTCGGGGCTGATGCTGGGGTTGTTCGTCGCGATCCTGTCGTCGACCGTCGTGTCGAACGCGCTCCCCACGATCACGGCGGAACTGCACGCGAACGAGACCACCTACACCTGGGTGATCACGGCGACCCTGCTCGCCACGACGGTGTCCACCCCGATCTGGGGCAAGCTCGCCGACCTGATGAGCAAGAAGATCCTCATCCAGCTCGGCCTCACCGTCTACGTCATCGGCTCGGCGATCGCCGGTCTGTCGCAGAACTCCGGCATGCTGATCGTGGCACGAGTGATCCAGGGCCTCGGCGCCGGCGGCCTCACCGCGCTCACCCAGGTCATCATGGCGGCGATGATCTCGCCGCGGGAGCGCGGCCGCTACTCCGGCTACCTGGGCGCGGTCTTCGCCGTCGCCACGATCGGCGGCCCGCTCGTCGGCGGCCTCATCGTCGACACCTCGTGGCTCGGCTGGCGCTGGTGCTTCTACGTCGGCGTGCCGTTCGCGGTCCTCTCGCTGATCGTGCTGCAGAAGACCCTGAACCTGCCGGTCCTCAAGCGGGACGTACGCATCGACTGGGGCGGCGCGACGCTGATCACCGCCGCGGTCTCGCTGCTGCTGATCTGGGTCTCCTTCGCCGGCACCAAGTACGACTGGCTGTCGTGGCAGACCGGCGCGATGGTCGGCGGCGCGGTGGTGCTCGCGCTGCTCTTCCTCGTGGTCGAGTCGAAGGTGAGCGAGCCCATCGTCCCGCTGCGCCTGTTCCGGACCCGTACGGTCAGCCTCAGCGTGATCGCCAGCGTGCTGGTCGGCGTCGCGATGTTCGGCGGCACGACCTTCCTCAGCCAGTATTTCCAGCTCGCCCGGGGCGAGACGCCCACGGTGGCCGGCCTGATGACGTTGCCGATGATCCTCGGCCTGGCGATCTCCTCCACGGTCTCCGGGCAGATCATCACCCGCACCGGCCGCTGGAAGGTCTTCCTGGTCTCCGGCACCTTCTTCCTCACCGCCGGGTTCGCCCTCATGGGCACGCTGCGGTACGACACCGACTACTGGCTCGTCGCGATCTTCATGTTCTGCGTCGGCGTCGGCATCGGCATGAGCCAGCAGAACCTCGTCCTCGCGGTGCAGAACCAGGTGCGCGCGGAGGACCTGGGCGCGGGCAGCTCGGTCGTCTCGTTCTTCCGCTCCCTCGGCGGCGCGATCGGCGTCTCGGCCCTCGGCGCCCTGATGGGCGACCGCGTCAAGCACTACCTGGAGGACGCCCTGGCCGCGCTGGGCGTGCAGGGCGGCACCGGCCAGGAGGCCGGCGCGATCCCGAAGCTGTCCGCGCTGCCCGCCCCGATCCGCACGGCTGTGGAGGGCGCGTACGGCCACGGCATCGGCGACCTGTTCCTCTACGCGGCGCCGCTCTCCCTCCTCGCGCTGATCGCCGTGCTGTTCATCAAGGAGGTCCCGCTGCGGACCAGCGCGATCACCGTACGCGCCGACGCGGCGGAGGCCGGCGAGACGCCCGGACCCGAGACCGCGCCCCAGCGGAACGGCGCCGTGACCGGACGCCACGCCCAGCGGGACAGGCAGCAGCACGACAGGCAGCGGCCGGTCACGGCGGCCGGGGCCGAGCCGGCGTCGCCGAACGGCCACGCCACCGCCATCGAGCCCCTGAACGCACAGCCTCTGACCACGCAGGCCCTGAACGCACAGTCTCTGACCACGCAGGCCCCGAACGCGCAGTCTCTGACCACGCAGGCCCCGAACGCGCAGGTCCTCACCGCCACCCAGGCCCAGCCGTACGCCGCTCTGGCGATGGACGCGCACGGGCCCGGCGTGGACATCCGCGGGTTCGTCAAGGGCCGGGACGGCGTGCCCGTGGGCCGCGCCACGCTCACGCTGATCGACGTACGCGGCCACCAGCTCGGCCGTACGGTCACCCAGGACGACGGGGGCTACGTGCTCCAGGCGCCCGGCAGCGGGACGTACGTGCTGATCGCATCGGCGGGCGACCGGGAGCCGCAGGTCGCGACGCTGGTCGTGGGCGACCAGCCGGTCGACTATGACATGGTGCTCGCGGCCTCGGGCCGGCTCGTCGGCACCGTACGCGGCGCGGACGGGACGCCGGTCGCCGACGCGGTGGTCGTCGTGACCGACGTACGCGGCGAGGTCGTGGCCAGCAGCGCGACCGACGCCCAGGGCGGCTTCTCCTTCTCCGGCATCGTGGCCGGCACCTACACGCTCACGGTCAGCGGCGCGGCCTACCGTCCCTCCGCCGTGCCGATCGAGGTGCTGGGCACCGGCCAGACCCGGCACGACGTCGTGCTGCTGCCCGGCGCGCGGGTGCGGGGCACGGTCCGCGTCAAGGACGGCGTGCCGCTGGCCGACGCCAGGGTCACGCTGCTCGACGCCGCCGGCAACGTGGTGGGCGTGGCGACCACCGGCGAGGACGGCGAGTACGCCTTCACCGACCTGACCGGCGGGCAGTACACGCTCGTCGCGAGCGGCTACCCGCCCGTTGCGAGCACGCTGAACCTCGGCGGCGAGGGCGACGAGCCGTACGACGTGTGGCTGGGGCACGAGCGATGAGCGTCTCCGAGACGGCGCCCAGGGGACTGCACGCCCTGGTCAGGAGCAAGGACGGCTGGGCCGTGCAGCACGCGGTCGTCACGGTGACGGACACGACCGGTCGGCAGGTGGCGCGGGCGGAGGCGGACGCCGACGGGCACGTCGTCACCGCCCCGCTGCCGCCGGGGGTCTACACGGTGGTCGCGACCGCGATCGGGTATGCGCCCGCCGCGTCCACCGCGATCGCGACCGCCTCGGGCGCCGCCGAGGCCGGCACGCTGGTGCTGGCCCGGCAGGGCGGCACCGCGCTCCCGCCGCCCGGTGTGTGGACGATCGACCCCGAGCACTCGAAGATCTCGGCCACGGCGCGGCACCTCGGGCTGAGCAGCGTGCAGGGGCGGTTCACCGAGTTCTCCGGCCGGATCGAGATGGGCGCCACGCCGGAGGAGTCGTCGGTGGTCGCCGAGATCGTCGCCGGCTCCATCGACACGGGCAGCCGGATGCGCGATGATCACCTGCGTTCCGCGGACTTCCTCGACGTCCCGGTGCACCCGGTGATCACCTACCGGAGCACCGGGCTGTCGCCGGCGGGCCCGGACCGGTGGACGGTGCACGGCGTGCTGACGCTGAGCGGCGTCAGCCGCCCGGTCGATCTCGACCTGAGCTATCTGGGCACGGGCCCGGACCTGTGGGGCGGGCTGCGGGCGGCGTTCCACGCGGTCACCGAGCTGCGCCGCGAGGAGTTCGCGATGACCTACAACCAGGTCGTCCAGGCGGGGATCTCGCTGATCGGGGCGACACTGAAAGTAGAGCTGGAAATCCAGGCGGTGCGCGGGTAAATCCCCTGCCACACATAGTCAGGAGGAGGCAGGCCATGACGGAGGCGGAGATCGCTCCCCGACCGCCCACGGCCGGCGAACACGAGGCGTACTGCGCGATCGAGCGGCAGCTCGCCATCCTGTTGCGGCGCGCCAACGCGTTCTCCGCCGGGATGGGGCGCAAGGTGCATCCCGAGCTGGACCCCGGCGCGTACGGCCTGCTGGTCCGCATCGAGCAGAGCTCGCCGATGCGGTCCAGCGACCTGGCCGCCTACCTTCGGGTCGGCCGGGCGACGATCAGCCGCCAGCTCAAGGGGCTGGAGGAGCTGGGGCTGATCAGCCGCAGCCCCGACCCCGAGGACGGCCGGGCCCATTTGCTGGCCCTCACCGCCGAGGGCAGCAGGCGGCTCGGCGCCGCGCGGTCCGCCCGCGAGGGCCGGCTCCGCACGCTGCTGGCCGCCTGGCCGGAAGAGGACGTACGGCTGCTCGCAGGGATGCTCGAACGGTTCAACATACTCACGGAAGACCTCTATCCCTGACCTCACGTTTCACGTACGTTACGGGCTACAACCCATGTGGTGGCCAATCCGTCATAAGGGACGCTTAAACTGCGCCTCAGACGTTTTCGCACCACAGCAAGGAGGCCGGTGTGGCTCCCTGGTCCATTTATCGGAAAGCGGCGAGCATCGGGGCGGTGGCTCTGGCGGCGACGCTGACCGTCACCGCCTGCGGGAGCGACTCCGCCGACTCGGGCACGACGACGGCCTCGGCCGCCCCCGGCGGTGTCGCCCTCGTCAACGCCGGAAAGCTCACCACCTGCACGAACATTCCGTACGAGCCGTTCCAGTTCAACCAGGGCGACAAGGTCGTCGGGTTCGACGTGGACATCGTCGACCTGGTCGCGAAGAAGCTGGGCGTGACCCAGGACATCGTGGACATCGACTTCGCGGCGATCAAGAGTGGCGCCGCGCTGAACGCCCGCAAGTGCGACGTCGCCGCCGCCGGCATGACGATCACGCCGGAGCGTCAGCAGAACCTGTTGTTCTCCGAGCCGTACTTCGACGCCACCCAGGCGCTGATGGCGAAGAAGGGCAGCGGGGTCACCTCGCTCGACGACGTCAAGGCCAAGAACCTCAAGCTGGGCGCGCAGGCGTCCACGACCGGCCTCGACTACGTCAAGGGGAAGGGCTTCGAGCCGATCGAGTTCGCCGACTCTCCCAAGGAGCTGCTCGGCCTGCAGACCGGCCAGGCGGACGTGATCGTGCAGGACCTCCCGGTCGTGCTGACCTGGCTGAAGAAGCCCGAGATCGGCGCCAAGTTCGAGCAGGTCGCCAGCCTCGACACCGGTGAGCAGTACGGCATCGGCATGAAGAAGGACAACACGGCGCTCAAGAAGGTCGTCGACGAGGTCCTCGCCACCGCCAAGTCCGACGGCACCTACAACGAGATCTACAAGAAGTGGTTCGGCACCGAGCCCGGCGGCGCGTCCGGCGGTGGTTCGGGCGCCGAGACCGGAACCGAGTCGCCCGCCGCGGGATCATGAGTGTTGTGACCGAGCAGCAGGCGCCATCCCCGGCTGAGCCCCGCAAGGGGCTCAGCCCGCGCAAGAGGCAGCGCATCAGCCGGGTCATCCAGTACGCCCTGCTGATCGTGGTCTTCGTCGTCCTGGTCGCGCTGGCCGACTGGAAGTCGATCGGCGAGTCGTTCCTCAACCTCGAGGTCGCCGGCAAGGGCCTGCCCGACCTGTTCACGGTGGCGTTGCGCAACACCGTGATCTACACGCTGACGGGCTTCGCCCTCGGCTTCGTCGCGGGTCTGGTGCTGGCCCTGATGCGGCTGTCCTCGGTCGCGCCCTACCGGTGGCTGTCGGTGATCTACATCGAGATCTTCCGCGGCCTGCCGATCCTGCTCATCTTCCTGATGATCGGGAGCCTCCCGCTGGCGTTCCCCGGCTTCGAACTGCCCGGCGGCGTGTACGGCAGTGCCGCCCTGGGGCTCGGCGTCGTCTCGGCGGCGTACATGGCGGAGAACTTCCGGGCGGGCATCCAGGCGGTGCCGAAGGGACAGATGGAGGCGGCGCGGTCGCTCGGCATGCCGCACATGCGGGCGATGATCACGATCATCATCCCGCAGGCGATCCGGATCGTGCTGCCGCCGCTCACCAACCAGCTCGTCATGCTGCTGAAGGACTCCTCGCTGGTGCTCATCCTGGGCGTCACGGCCGCCCAGGTGGAGCTGGCCAAGTTCGGCAACGACCAGTCCTCCACCTACGCCAACCCCACGCCGATCCTCGTGACCGGTCTGACGTACCTGCTGATCACGATCCCCCTCGGGTACGTCGCGAGGCGGCTGGAAGCGCGTCAGGGAGCGCACCGATGAGCACCGTCGAGATCAGGAACCTGCACAAGTCGTTCGGCAGCCTCGAAGTGCTGCGCGGCATCGACTTCACGGTCGAGAGCGGCCAGGTCGTCTGCGTTATCGGGCCGTCCGGCTCGGGCAAGTCCACGCTGCTGCGCTGCGTGAACCTGCTGGAGCAGCCGACCTCCGGCACCGTGGTCGTGGACGGCGTCGACCTGACCGACCCCGACGTCGACATCGACGCCGCCCGGCGGCACATCGGCATGGTGTTCCAGCAGTTCAACCTGTTCCCCCACCTGACCGTGCGGCGCAACGTCACGATCGCCCAGGAGCGGGTGCTCAAGCGGCGCAAGGACGAGTGCGACCGCGTCGCCCGGGAGAACCTGGAGAAGGTCGGCCTGATCGAGAAGATCGACGCCTACCCGCCCCAGTTGTCCGGTGGTCAGCAGCAGCGGGTGGCGATCGCCCGCGCGCTCGCCATGAACCCCTCGCTGATGCTGTTCGACGAGCCGACCTCCGCCCTCGACCCCGAGCTGGTCGGCGACGTGCTGTCGGTCATGCGGCAGCTCGCGGAGGACGGCATGACCATGCTCGTCGTCACCCACGAGATGGGGTTCGCCCGCGAGGTCGCCGACCGTGTGGTGTTCATGGACGGCGGCGTGATCGTCGAGGACGGGCCGCCCGAGCAGGTCATCGCCGACCCGCGGCACGAGCGGACCCGCGAGTTCCTCAGCCGCGTGCTGCACCCCGGCGGCGTCTGACGTCCGGAGCACCCCCTTCGTGGAACAATGGCGTACTTCGAGGGGGGTGATGGGCGGGTGGGCGCGCTCTCGGAGCAGGTGCGGGCGGCGATCGCGAGCAACGTGCGGCACGCGCGGCACACGCGTGGGCTCAGCATCCGTGACCTGGCGGACCGCTCCGGCTTCAGCAAGGCGCTGCTGTCGCAGATCGAGCGCGGCCTGGCCAACCCCACGGTCGAGGTGCTGGCGGGGTTAGCCGAGGCGCTCGACCTGTCCTTCTCCGACATCACCAGGACGCCACTGTACGAACCGCAGGTGCTGCGCCGCGCCGGCGACGGCGCGGCGCGCACCCTGCTCAGCTCCCTCGACCGGCGGCACTTCGAGCTGTACGAAACGCCGCTGCCACCAGAGCACGCCCACGAGAGCGCGCCGCACGGGCGGGGGTCGGAGGAGTTCGCCTACGTCCTGTCCGGGTCCGTGACCCTGGAGGTCGCCACGTACGAAGTCAGTCTTGAGGCAGGGGACGCCGTGCGGTTCTCGGCCGAGGCCGAGCACGGCTACCGGACCGGTGCGGAGCCGGCCCGGCTGCTGACGCTCGTCTCCATGCCCTTCGACTGACGGGTCACCTGAGCGCGATCATGCTCCGGTAGCTCGGCCGGCCATACCAGGCGAGCCGGTCCAGCGTCGCGGCGGGCAGCGGCAGGTCGAGCGCGTCGAGGTAGGTCTCACCCAGATGGGCGTCCGTCCAGGGATCGTTGACGTGGAAGACGTCTCCGTCCACACCGTGGACGGCGATCCAGTGCGGGCAACTTTCTTCGTGCATGCCAAGCTGCTCGATCAGCACGAGCGCCATTCCGCCGCCCTCGACCACCGCGCGGAGCCGGTCGAGGTCGAAGGCGACGGTCTCCACGCCGATGCCCCGGCGGGACAGCTCGGCGCGGAACCCCGTCTGGATGAAGCGCCGCAGCTCGCGCTCCTCGTCCGTATCGCACAGCTCCAGCAGGGTCGGGGCCTCGGTGGACAGCAGCACCTCCGGGGTGACGCCCCGGCCCGCGGCAGCGAGCGCGAGGCCCAGGGGGTCGCAGCCGGCCACCGTGGTCGCCTCGCGCCACAGCCGCAGCTCCTCTTCCCGGGAGGGCTCGCCCCCCAGCCCCAGCCCGGCCAGGGCCATCTGCAGCGCCACCGGCCCGCAGGTGAAGTCGGTGGTCTGGCGCATGTACGGCACCGCCCGCGCGGGCGGCCGCTCGCGCCAGCGCACCTGACCATGACCCGTTTCCGCGCGGCCGACGACCGGGCCCGCCCAGGTGGGCACCGGTACCTCCCGGTAACCCCGGCCCAGCGAGCGTTCCCATGCGGCATCCCGCGCCGCGAACCAGCGCTTGACCGCCACCGCGCCCTCTCGCCAGGCGCGCTCCTCGATCACGCGGACGAGCGCGTCGGCGACCGCGTCATCGTCCGCCCACACGTCCACGATCTTCCGGTACGCGGTCAGCGGCCTGTGCACCTCGAACGCGGCCCCGGTCAGCGTCCCGTCCTGCGTACGGGCCGTGACGAGCGTGCGCACCTGCACGCCGCCGGCGAGCCGCCAGCGGCTCAGCAGGCCGGCGGGCACGGCGTCGAGTCCGTCGGCGACGGAGGCCACGTCCCCTGTAACGGGCAGCACGTCGACGCGTAGGTCGGTCATCAGGATCTTCACTCCGCTCGGGTCGCCGCCGGCACGGACGCCAGCAGCCGTTGGGTGTACTCGTGGGCCGGGGCGCCGAGCACGTCGCCGACCGGCCCGGCCTCGACGACCCGGCCGCGGTGCATGACGTACACGCGGTCGGCGACCTGCCGCGCGACGGCCAGGTCGTGGGTGATGAACAGCAGGGTCAGGCCCAGGTCGCGGCGCAGATCCGACAGCAGGTTGAGCACCTGGGCCTGGACCGAGACGTCGAGCGCGGAGACGGGCTCGTCGCAGACCAGCACCTCGGCTCCGGGTGCGAGTGCCCGTGCGATCGCCACGCGCTGACGCTCACCACCGGACAGCGCTCGGGGCCTGCGCCGGGCGTACGCCGCGGGCAGGCCGACAAGATCGAGCAGGCCGGACACCTCCGACCGAGGACGGCCCGCCGCCCTGAGCGCCTCGGCCAGCGAGGCGCCGACGGTGAGGCCGGGGTTCAGCGCCGAGTACGGGTCCTGGAACACGTACTGCACCCGCCTCGGGCCGGTGGCCTGGCCGGCGAACGCGACGCTTCCTCCGTCGGGCCGTTCGAGGCCGACCACGCACCGCGCGAGGGTGGTCTTCCCGGAGCCGGACTCGCCGACGACCGCGACCGCTTCCCCCGCCGCGACCTCCAGGTCGACCCCGTCGAGCGCCGGCGCCGCCGAACCGGGGAACCGTTTGGTCAGCCCGCGTACGGTCAGCAGCGCGGACGACGGGCCCGCCTCCGGAGAAACGGCCGCGGCGAGAGGAGCCTCACGAAGGGGCACGGCGGGCAGGGGCACGGCGGGAAGGGACACGGCGACCGGGCGCACGTCCGAGGGCCGCACGCACGCCACCCGGTGCCGGCTGTTTCCCGGCCCATGGGCGACCTCCGCCAGGGCCGGCTCGGCCGTACGGCACGCCTCGGCCGCCAGATCACACCGGTCCGCGAACGCGCAGGCGCCGCTCACCGCGTACGGCCGGGGCACCGAGCCGGGGATCGTCGGCAGCGCCGGCAGGCGGTGGGTGACGGGCGGATCGCAGGCCGCCAGCCGGGCCGTGTAGGGGTGCGCGGGCCGGTCCATCACGTCGGCCGCCGGGCCCTCCTCGGCGAGCCGCCCGGCGTACATCACCATGATCCGGTCGGCCCTGGCCCGGGCGAGCCGCAGGTCGTGGGTGATCAGGATGAGGCCCATCCGGCGCGCCCGCTGCAGCCCGGCGACGAGTTCCAGGACCTCGTGCTGGGTCGTCACGTCGAGGGCGGTGGTCGGCTCGTCCGCGATCAGCAGGCCGGGACCGGCGGCCAGCGCGGCGGCGATCGCCACCCGCTGGCGCATCCCGCCGGAGAGCTGGAAGGGATAGCGTCCGGCGGTCTCGGCGGGCAGCCCCACCTCGGCCAGCAGGCGGGCGACTCCGGCGGCGCGGCCGGCGCGCGGCAGCGCCCAGCCGATCTGCTCGCCGCAGCGGTGCACCGGCGAGAGCGAGGTGAACGGGTCCTGGAGCAGCAGCGCGATTTCCGAGCCCCTGATGCGCTGCCAGGGCGTGCGCCCGGCCAGGTCGTACGCCTGCCCGGACAGCTCCAGCCGTCCGGTGGCGTGCACGCCCTCGGGCAGCAGGCCGGTCAGCGCTCTGGCGGTCATCGACTTGCCCGAGCCGGACTCGCCGACGATCGCCACCGTCTCCCCCGGCGCCACCGTCAGGTCGACTCCCGCGACGAGGACGCCGGCCGCCGAGGTCACCCGTACGTCGCGGGCGTCGAGCAGCGGAGTCACCTGGTCGTGTGTCATCGGGCCACCCCCCTGCGGTCGAGCAGCTCGGACAGCCAGTCGCCGAGCAGGTTCACCGCCGTGGCGGTGAGGATGATCAGCACACCGGGCACGACCGCCGCCAGCGGATTGTCGCCCAGCAACGCGCGCCCGTCGGCGAGCTGGCGTCCCCAGTCCGGTGCCCCAGGCGGCACGCCGAGCCCGAGATACGACAGCGATGACAGCGCGACCAGCGCGAACGCCACGTTGAGCAGGAGGTTGGCCACCACGATCGGCACGATGTTGGGCGCGATGTGCCGGAACATGATCCGCATCGGCCGGATGCCGAGGATCCTGGCCGACTCGATGTACGGCCGGGGTGTCTGCTCCATCACCGCGCCCCGTACGAGCCGCACGTCGGACGGCGAGAACAGCACGATCAGCACGGCGACCGTGATCCAGTAGCCGCGCCCCACGAGTCCGGCGACCACGATGGCCAGCAGCACGGACGGCAGCGCCAGCAGCAGGTCGGCGTAGCGCCCGGCCAGCATGTCCACGACCCCGCCCCGGTAGCCCGCGAAGGTCCCGAGCAGGACCCCGATCACCATCGAGCCCACGGCGACCACGATCGGACCGGCCAGAGCCGAGCGGGCGCCCGCGAGCGACAGCTGCAGGATGTCTCGGCCGAGCTGGTCGGTGCCGAACAGGTGGCCCTCGACGCCCGCGCCGACCACGCCCAGGTAAACGTCCTGGTCGAGAGCGTGCGGCGCGAGCAGTTCCCGGCCCGCCGCGCACACCGCGACGGCCGCGAGCACGACGGCGGACAGGATCGCCACCACCGGCGGCCGGCTCTTCGTCCTTGCCTTCATCGGTCTCATCGCCGCACCGCCCTGGCCCGTACGCGCGGGTCGATCGCGAGGTAGGACAGATCCACGGCGAGCGCGGTCGCCGACACGACCAGCGCGACGACGAGCGTCAGCGCCTGCACCACCGGGATGTCCTTGAACAGCACCGACTCCTCCATCAGCGAGCCGAGGCCGGGCAGCGCGAAGGTGACCTCGATCAGCACGGTCCCGCCGAACAGGTAGGCCACCATGAGGCCGAGGCTGGTCACGATGGGGATCGCCGCGTTGCGCAGCACGAGGCGCAGCACCCGTCGCTCGGACAGGCCGCGTGCCCGGGCGAACGTCACGTAGTCCTGGTCCAGCTCCCGGATGACCGCCGCCCTGGTCAGCTTCACGACGAAGGCGCCGAGCCCGAACGCCAGCGCCACCGCCGGGAGGACGAGATGCCAGAGGGAGTCGAGGAACCCCTCGCCGGTGCCGTAGACGGGAAACCAGCCCAGTCCCAGGGCGAAGACGTACAGCAGGATCAGGCCGACCGCGAAGCCGGGCGCGCTGACGCCGACGACCGAAGCCGCCACGAGCATCCGGTCGAGCGGCCGCCCGCGGCGTACGGCGGTGGCGATCCCGGCCGGGACGCCGGCCAGGACCGACAGCAGGAACGCCAGCCCGGCCGTGGCCGCCGTGATGCCGGTCCGGTCGAGCAGCAGCGGCCCGACCTGCCCTCCCGTACGGATGGACGTGCCGAAGTCGCCGGTCATCGCGTGGGACAGCCACCACCAGTACTGCGCGAGGAACGGCTCGTCCAGGTGGTGCAGCGCGCGGATCCCGGCCAGGGCCTCCGGCGTGACGTTGCGGGTGCCCAGCAGGTTGCGGGCGACGTCGCCGGGGGCGAGATACAGCAGCGCGAAGACCAGCAGCGACAGCGCGAGCAGCAGCGCGAACGTGGCGGCGGCCCGGCGCAGCGCGAAGGCGAGGGCGGCGCGGTTCACTTCGCCGCGTAGACCTGCTGCGGCCAGTCCGCCAGCAGGGTGTAGGAGGTGTAGTCCCTGACGCCGATCGCACTGCCGAACGCGGTCGCCGCCTGGCCCCACCACAGCGGCAGGTACGCGAGGTCGGCGGCCTGCGTGGTCTGCGCCTCGATCAGCAGTCCGGCCCGCTTCGCCGGGTCGGCCTCGGCGGCGGCCTTCGCCATCGTGGCGGCGATCGCGTCGTTGGCGTACTTGGCGGGGTTGGCCTCGCCGAGGAACCAGGTCGCGAGCTCACCGGGGTCGCCGGTGGTGTTGAAGTACCACATGTAGCTCAGCGGCGGGAACTCGTTGAGCTCCGCCAGCCACTGCTCGATCGGCAGTTCCTTCACCTCCAGCGTGATGCCGATCTTGGCCAGGTCGGCGGCGAACGCCTGCGCGGCCGTCCCCAGGTGCGGGCCGGTGTTCGGGTAGGACAGGCTCGCACTGAACCCGTTCGGCACCTTCGACTGCGCCAGCTCCTGCTTCGCCTTCTCCAGGTCGTACGCGTACTGGGGGATGGCGGCGAGCCGCTGCGCCGCCTCCTGCGGCGTCCAGAGCCCGCCGAACTGCTCGGGCGTGGACAGCGCCGTGGCGACCTGACCATGCCCGCGCAGGATCTTGTCGACGATCGCCTGGCGGTTCACCGCGTGAGCGACCGCCCTGCGGACGTGCACGTCGTCGAACGGCGCGGTCTTCGTGTTGAAGGTCAGCCCGGCGTAGGAGCGATCGGGCGCGTAGACCACCCGGGTGGCAGAGGCGCCCTCCCATTGACGCGACTGGGCCAGCGGCACGTTGAGCGCCATGTCGGCTTTGCCGGCCTGCCACGCCAGCAGGCGCGTGTTGTCGTCCGGCACGAACTCGAACCGGATCTTCGCGATCTTCGGCCGGGTTCCGTGCCAGGTGTCCGCCCGGGAGAACTCGACGTAGGAGTCGGGGACGAACCCGGTCACCGTGTACGGCCCGGACCCGACGGGGAGCGCCTGCGGGGTGCCGAACCCGCTCTTCGCGCGCTCCCACGCAGCCTTGGGGGCGATCCACAGGGCGTCGGCGTTGGACGGCAGCCAGGCGAACGCCTCGTCGGCGGCCTTGACGGTCAGGGTGATCTCGGCGTCACCGGTCTTCTCGGCCTTCTTCAGGTTGGCCCAGTAGGCGGCCGTGGCGGGCGAGACCTTGGCGTCCCTCGCCATCGCGATCGAGTGCAGCACGTCATCGGCGGTCACCGGGGTGCCGTCGTGGAACCGGGCGTCCGGACGGAGCCGGTAGACGTAGGTGGTGGGCGACGTCCGCTCGAAGCCCGATGCCAGGGCGGGAACGATTTTCCCCGTGGTGTCGACGCCGACGAGCCCCTCCATGCAGATCCCGGCCACGTAGTAGTTGAGAATGCCCGACTCCTGCCCGGGATACAGGTTCGACAGCGAGCCGGGAAGCGACACCCGGAGCACCTCGATCTCCTTGCCGGTGTCCGTGCCGGCGGCGGCGCTTCCGCTCGACGCCTTCGAGCCGGCCGACGGAGACGGCGCCGCGCCGCAGGCCTCCAGCAACGCCGCGGCCGTGAGCATGGTCATGCCGGTGACCGTCGTCCTGAGGAATCCCCGGCGGGTATGGACGCCGCGCTCGTCCGTTTCTGCCATGGCGCGCCTTCCCTATGACCTGGCTTGTCTACCAGTTAGCCCCAAATGGATAGGAGCAGTAAACACCACGGAATGCCGGATCTTCCATCCTTTTCCCGACCAAATGTGTAGAGATCTTGCCGTGGCCTCGTCGTGGCGGAACTTCCTCGTCGCACGGCGCACCTTCACTACCACGGCGTCGTCCCGCCACCGTCCGCTCCGCGCTGCCGAGCCCCCCGCGGTGCCGCCCGGCGTTACGGATGGCTCGCTCGTGTCAGCGGCGGTAGCCGGCCATCCGCTCCAGACGTGCGATCCGCTCGGCGACCGGCGGGTGGGTGGCGAACAGCCGGCCGATCCGGGTGCCCCGGAACGGATTGACGATCATCATGTGACCGGCGGAGGCGAGCCTGCCGTTCTCCGGGAGCGGCAGCCTGCGGACCTCCATCTCGATCTTGCGGAGCGCGGAGGCGAGGGCCAGCGGGTCGCCGGTCAGCCGTGCGCCCGCGTCGTCGGCCGCGAACTCCCGGGAACGCGCGATCGCCATCTGGATCATCGTGGCCGCGACCGGGCCGAGGATCACCACGAGGATGGCGCCGAGGAACCCCGGGCCCTCGTCGTCGTCCGAGCCGAAGAACAGGCCGGCGTACCCGAAGTAGGTGATCATCGTCGCGAGCGCACCCGCGACCGAGGAGATCAGGATGTCGCGGTTGTGGATGTGCGACAGCTCGTGGCCGAGCACGCCCTTGAGCTCGCGCTCGTCCAGCAGCCCGAGCAGGCCGTGTGTCACGCACACCACGCCGTCACGCGGGTTGCGCCCGGTCGCGAACGCGTTGGGCTGCATCGTCGGGGACACGTACAGGCGGGGCATCGGCGCGCGGGCCTCGGTGCACAGCTCGCGGACGACGCGATAGAGAGCCGGCTGTTCCACCTCCGCCACGGGCCGGGCCCGCATGGCCGACAGCGCGATCCTGTCGGCGCAGAAGTAGGCGACGCCGCAGACCACGAGGGCGGCCACGAACGCGATCCGGACGCCCATGCCGCCTCCCAGCCAGGCCCCGATGACCAGGAGCGACGCGGACAGCGTCCCCAGCAGGACCGCGGTGCGCAGGCGGTTGTGGTGCACGCCTCCTCCTCCCGGTTCGGTGTGGCCGGCTCGGGCGTCCGGCTCGGGCGTCCGGCTCGGTGTGTCCAGCTCGGTGTGTCCAGCGCGGGGTCGGGCCGGAACGTCCGGCTCGGGCGTCCAGCCCTACCAACGCGCACGGCCAGGACGAACGTTCCCCGTGACGCGCCTCACCCTGTGACGGACAGCACCACCTGCGGGGCTACGGAGAAGACCACGGTGACGGCGACCGTGACGGCGACCGCGGCACCCGCCGCCGCCCTCGCCGAGACCGTACGGCTCTCGCCCGCCGCGGGCGGCGCGAACAGCCGGGCGGTCCAGGCGATGTAGTAGTAGAGCCCGACCACCGTGTTGGCCGCCATGACGAGGGCCAGCCAGCCGAGCCCGCCGTCCACCACCGCCCGGAAGACGACGATCTTCGCGAACAGACCGGCGAGCCCGGGCGGCAGCCCGGCCAGGCAGACGAGGGCGAAGGCGAGGGACAGCCCGGCCGCCGGGCTCCGCAGCGCCAGCCCCCGATATGCCTCCAGGTCCTGGCCTCCGGGCAGCCGCGCCACCAGCAGGACCACCGCGAAGGCGATCAGGTTCATCGCGGCGTAGAAGACGAGATAGGCGACCGACGCGCCGACCGCCGCGCGAGGGGCGACGGCGTAGACGGCCAGCGGCGCGAGGATGTAGCCCGACTGCGCCACCGACGACCAGGCCAGCAGCCGGACGGCGGCACGCTGCCGCATCGCGAGGACGTTGCCCGCCGTCATCGTCAGCGCGGCGACGACCGCCACTCCCGGCGCCCACACCGCCGCCCTTCCCGGCAGCGCGTACGTCAGCAGCAGGATCAGCCCGGCGAAGCCCGACGCCTTGGACACCACCGACAGCAGCGCCGCGACCGGGACCGGGGCGCCCTGATAGACGTCTCCTGCCCAGAAGTGGAACGGCACCGCGGCGATCTTGAAGGCGAAGCCCGCCGCCACCAGCACGATCGCCACCACCGCGACCCGGGCCATGTCCCCGGCGGTTCCTCCGGCGGCGGCCCCGGCCAGGTCTCCCGCTGTGTCCCCAATCGAGTCCCCAATAGAGTCCCCGGTCACTCCCCCGGCCGCGCCTCCGGTCATGCCGCCCGCCGTCCGCAGCGCGGCGTCGATCCGGTCGAGGTGGACCGAGCCGGTCACCCCGTAGAGGAGCGAGACGCCGAAAAGCGTGATCGCGGTGGAGACCACCGAGACCAGGAAGAGCTTGAGGGCCGCCTCTGCGGCGCGTCCGTCGTGGCGTCTGAGTGCGGTCAGCGCGAAGACCGGCAGCGAGACCAGCTCCAGCGACACGACCAGCATGATGAGATCGCGAGAGGCCGGCAGCAGCACCGCCCCGGTCAGCGTGGCCAGGAGCAGGAAGTGCCACTCCCCCGCCGGGACACGCTTATCGGACCCGGCGTCGCGTGCCGTGGCGATCTCCGTCATCGACAGCAGCACGACGACCACCCCGGCCGCCAGCACGACCGCCGCGATGAGCAGGGAGAAGCGGTCCGCAACGAGCGAGCACGACGCCGCAACGCCCCGGCCCATGGCGGCCTGACCTGCCGCGGACTGACCCAGCGCGGATTGACCCAGCGCGGATTGACCCAGCGCGGATTGACCCAGCGCGGATTGACCCATTGCGATCTGGTCCGTGGCGGCCTGACCCGCTGCGATCCGGCCCGTTGCGGCCATGCCTGCCACGGGCTGGCCCGTCGCGGGCTGGCCCAGGGCGGACGCCCCGCCGAGCGAGGCGGGGACGCAGAACGTGCGCCGGGCGCCGCCGCTCGCGGCCTGAACGGCCACGACCGCCAGGGCGGCGACCATGCCGCCGAGTGTGACGAGACCGAGCACCCGCGCCCCGCCGGGGCGGGCCGGCAGGAACGCGTCGAGCAGCAGCACGAGCCCGGCCACCAGCGCGAGGATCAGCGGCGCCGCAACGGCGGCGTAGTCGATGGACTGGATCACGCCGCCGTCCATCACACCACCGCCGAACACGCCGCCCAACACGCCACCGCCCGTCATGGAGCCGCCCGTCATGGAGCCGCCCGTCATGGAGCCGCCCGTCATGGAGCCGCCCCCGATCCGAGGAGCGACTGCACGGCGGGCGTGGTGACGGCGAGCAGCGCCTTCGGCCACAGGCCGAACAGCATGATCAGCGCAACCAGCGGAAGCCATGCGGCCAGTTCGTGGGTCGTGGCGTCCCGGAAGCGCCGCCGCCCCTGGCCCGGCTCGGCCCCGTCGCGAGTGTCCACCCCGACCGCCGCCCCTGCGGCACCCGTCGCACCCGGCCGCGCCGATTCGAGTGGCCCGGCAGGTTCGAGAGGCGCAGCGGATTCGAGAGGCGCGGGTTGGAGAGGCGCGGCGGGCGAGACGGTTTCGACCGCCCGGCCGTGCGTCACCCGCGAGAGCATGACCAGGAAGTAGGCCGCGGTGAGCACCGTGCCGAGCCCTCCGACGGCCATGAACACGAGGAACAGTGGCCGGGAGAGCCCTGCGGCCGGGCGGAACGCGCCGAGCAGCGCGAGCATCTCCCCCCAGAACCCGGCGAGGCCGGGCAGGCCCAGCGAGGCGACGCAGGCGAAGGTCAGCAGCGACCCGACGTACGGCAGGCGGCGCAGCATCCCGCCGCCGAGCCGGACCATGTCGGCCGTGCCGTACCGCTCCTTGACCGCTCCTGCGAGGAAGAACAGCAGGCCGGTGATCAGCCCGTGGGCGACGTTGGCGAACAGTGCGCCGTTCATGCCCACCGGCGTGAGCGAGGCGAATCCGAGCAGCACGAAGCCCATGTGGCCGACGGACGAGTAGGCGATCATTCGTTTGAGATCGCGCTGGGCGAGGCAGGCGAGCGATCCGTACGCGATGCCGGCCACGGCGAACGCGCCTAGCCAGGGTGCCAGGGCCGCCGCGCCCTCGGGAAGCACCGGGATCGCGATCCTGGCGAAGCCGTACGAACCCATCTTGAGCAGCACGCCCGCGAGCAGCACCGAGCCGACGGTCGGCGCCTCGGTGTGCGCGTCGGGCAGCCAGGTGTGCAGCGGCCACATGGGCGTCTTCACCGCCAGGCCGAGACCGATGGCGAGGAACGCGAGAATCTGGGCCGACCGGGCGATGCCCGAGCCGTGGCGGTCGGCCAGCGCGACCATGTCGAGCGTGCCGGCCTGGGTCCAGACGACGAGCAGGCCGATGAGAAGGACCGCGCTGCCGAGCAGCGTGTAGAGGATGAACTTCACGGCCGCCACCCGCCTGCCCGCGCCGCCCCACAGGGCGATCACGAAATACATCGGGACCAGCACGACCTCGAAGAACACGAAGAACAGCAGCAGGTCGAGGGCGAGGAACGTGCCGAGCATGCCGACTTCGAGCACGAGCAGCGTGACGACCAGCCCACCCGTCCGGCCGCCCTCCGGCGGATGCCCCGCGAGGTGGACGAAGCACAGGAACGTGAGCAGCGCGGTCAGCACGACGAGCGGCAGCGAGACGCCGTCCACGCCCAGGTGGAACCGCAGGCCGAGGCCGGGGATCCAGGGCTGATCGGTCTGCAGTTGCATCTCGGCGGGGCGGGCGTAGTCGAAGACCGCGGCGAGCGCTGCGGCGAGGACCAGCACCGCCGCCGAGACGGCGATCCCCCAGGCCACCGCACTGTCCCGTACGGCCCGCACGAAGGCGGCGAGGGCGCCCAGCAGGGGGACGGCCACGAGTGCGATCGGCAACCAGCTCACGTCGTCACCGCCAACGCCACCACGGTGTCACCACCACGGGGAAGCCACGCGCCACCGCCAGGAAACCCTGCGTCGCCGTTCCCAAGCCGCGCGCCACCCTGGAGAAGGCACGCACCGCCGTGGGGAAGCCACGCACCGCCGTGGAGAAGCCACGCACCGCCGTGGAGAAGCCACGCGCCGCGTGTCCGAGCCGGCGCGTGACCGCGAAGAAGCTGCGCGCCACCGTTTCGAATCCGCCGCGTCATGTCAGCACCACCGCCGCGACCGCGATCAGTACGAGCCCGGCGAACAGGCCGGTGACGTAGAGCTGTGCGTTGCCGTTCTGGGCGAGCCGCACCAGGCCGGACAGGCCGAGCGTCGCCCGGCCGGAGCCGCGGACCGCGCCGTCCACCACCCGTGTGTCCGTACGGACCACCACCCTGGCCAGGCGCAGGACGGGCCGGGCGACCAGTGCCGCGTACGCGGCGTCCACGTAGAAGGCCCGCTCGCACGGCACCCGGAACGGCCCGAGCAGCCGGGCCGGATCCTGTTCGGGCGCGGCCCGCCACAGGGCGTACACGATCCCGGCGCCGAGCAGCGCGACGGCGAGGCTGACGGCCGCCGGCCCCCACTCGACCTCCACTCCGGTCGCCGACCCGGTCGCCGACCCGGCCACCGATCCGGCGAGGCCGAGCAGCAGGGCGGGCACGGCCAGCACACCGGCCGGCCACAGCATCGACCGGGGCGCCTCCCGGCCGTCGAAGACGTGGGCGACACCGGGCGACGGCTCCGCGAGCGGCTCGACCCGGGCGGGCCCGAAGAACGTGCGCAGCCAGGCCCGGGCGGCGTACGCCCCGGTCACCCCCACGGTCAGCAGCGCCGACGCGTACGCGAACGGCTGGGCCGGTCCCGTCCCGTGCTCGACGGCCGAGAGCACCGCGTCCTTGCTGAAGAACCCGCTCGCGGGCGGCAGCCCGGCGAGCGCGGCGAAACCGATGGTCATCGTCCAGAACGTCACGGGAAGAGCGCGGCGCAGCCCGCCCATGTGGCTGATCAGGTTCGACCCGACGTGGTGGATCACCAGGCCCGCGCAGAGGAACAGCAGGGCTTTGAACGCGCCGTGCGACACCAGGTGGAACATCGCCGCCCGGTCGGACCCGGCGGCCAGCGCCGCGGCCATGTAGGCGAGCTGGCTGATCGTCGAGTAGGCCAGCACGCGCTTGAGGTCGTCCTGCGCGAGCGCGGCGAGGGCGGCGCCCAGCATGCCGACGGCGGCGACCACGCCCAGCACGTCGAGCGTGGGCGGCGCCGCGAGGAAGGCGGGATAGAGCCGGGCGACGACGAAGATCCCGGCCGCCACCATCGTGGCCGCGTGGATGAGCGCGCTGATCGGGGTGGGACCGGCCATCGCGTCGGGCAGCCAGGTATGCAGCGGCGCCTGCGCGCTCTTGCCCGCGACCCCGGCGAGCAGCAGCAGCGTCGCGGCGATGAGCGTGCCCTGGGGAATGTCGGCGCGCAGCACGTCGTCGATCCGGAAGCCGCCCGCCGCCGTGCCGAGGACGAAGATCCCGAACAGGAAGCCGACGTCGCCGAGCCGGGTGACCAGGAACGCCTTCACCGCCGCCCGGGAGTTGGCCCGGTCTTCCCACCAGTGCCCGATGAGCAGGTAGGAGCACAGGCCCATGACCTCCCAGCCGACGTAGAGGACGATCAGGTCCCCCGCGTAGACGACCAGCAGCATGGCGCTGGTGAACAGGCTGACGAACGCGCTGTAGGACGGGTAGCGGGGTTCGTCCCGCATGTACCCGACCGAGTAGACCTGCACCGCCAGCGCGACCACGACGACCAGGATGCCCGCGAGCACTGACAATCCGTCGGCCCGCAGAGTCAGGGAGATCGGCACCGACCCCGTCTCGACCACCGTCAGCGTGCCCTCGACCCGGCCGGGCAGCAGTTCCGACCAGAAGCGCCCTTCCGACGCGCCCGTTCTCCCCGCGAGGGCGGCGGCGAGCCACACCGTCAGCGCCGCCGACACCGCGCCCGGGGCGATCGCGAACCAGGCCGCCCGCCGGTATGCCACCCGTTCCGCGCGGGCGCCCAGGTTCCGAGTGCCGAGGCGGGTCGCCAGCAGCCCCGCCGCGGCGGCGGCGAACGGCAGCAGGACGATGAGAGCCACGACGACGATCACGAGGCGTCCTCCTCATCCGGACGCCCCGGGCCGGGCGCGCGTACGACTTCGGCGAGCGCCCGCAACCGGTCGACGTCGACGGTCCGGCGGGTACGGAAGACGGCCAGCACGATCGCCAGCCCCAGGCCCACCTCGGCCGCGGCGATCACGATGACGAACAGCGTCAGCACCTGTCCGCCGTGCAGGCGGTCCCTGAGCCAGACGTCGAAGGCCACCAGGTTGAGGTTGACCGCGTTGAGCATCAGCTCGACCGACATCAGCACGAGGATCGCGTTGCGCCGGGCCAGCACGCCGTACACACCGATGGAGAACAACAGGGCGGAGATCACCACCGGGTAGACGACGTGCATCCTCGCTCACCGCCTCCGGGCCGTCAGGCTGCTCGATAAGGCCGATAACCGGGTCATTCCCGCCCCCTGATGTCCGTACGGGACAGGACGATCGCGCCGATCAGCGCGGCGAGCAGGAGCACCGACAGCGCCTCGAACGGCAGCACCCAGGTGCGGAAGACGCTCGCTCCCAGGGGTTCGGCCGCCCCCTGCCCGGGCTGGAGCGGTGCGTACGCCGAGCGGAAGCCGGTGATCACCACGGTGACGAGCACGGCGGCGGTCGCGACGGCGACCAGCGCGGCGGCCCACCGGTTGCCGGAGTCGAGGCCGGCCGAGGGCCCGATGGGCGCGCGGGTCAGCATGATCCCGAACAGCAGCAGCACCACGACCGCGCCCACGTAGATCAGCACCTGCACCCAGGCGACGAACTCGGCGGTCAGCACCAGATAGCCGCCCGCGAGCGCGCCGAAGCAGACGACCAGCCACAGCGCCGCATGAACGAGCTGCCTGGTCGTGACGACCAGCAGGGCGGAGCCGACGGCGACGGCGCCGAGCAGCAGGAAGACGATCTCAGGCCCCGAGGGCGGCCACAACCCCGGCGCCTGGGAGGTCATCGCTCCCCCTCGGGCCCGTCCTTCTTCTCCTGTGACGACGGGCCGTTCTTCTTGGGCAGCGAGCCCGGCGGCCGGATGGAGCGGATGTCGCGCATGGCTCTGGGCGGCTCACGACGCGGGCGATTCTCCGCACTCTTCGCGGGCTCCGCCGCCGGTTCCCGCACGGTCTCCTGGGCGGTCTCCTGGGCCGCTGGCGTGCCCTCGGCGGGCCCCCTCGCCGGCGCGGGCGGTGCCGTACGGCGGGCCGGTGCCGGGCGGGACGCGGCCGACAGTTCCTTCGGCGGCTCGGCGCCGACCTCGTGAGCCGGTGGCGGCGGCACGGTGGCCGCCCACTCGCCCAGCCTGTCCTTCTCGTGGAGAAGATCGCGGATGTCGTACTCGGCGTACTCGAACTCGGGCGACCAGAACAGCGCGTCGAAGGGGCACACCTCGATGCAGATGCCGCAGTACATGCACAGCGAGAAGTCGATCGCGAAGCGGTCGAGCACGTTGCGGGCGCGCGGGCGGCCACCCTCGGGCGCCGGCAGGGTCTCCTTGTGGGAGTCGATGTAGATGCACCAGTCGGGGCACTCGCGGGCGCAGAGCATGCAGACGGTGCAGTTCTCCTCGACCAGGGCGATCACGCCCCGGCTGCGGGCGGGCAGGTCGGGGTGGACCTCCGGGTACTGCTGCGTGTCGGACTTCCGCAGCATGTGCCGCATGGTCACGGCCAAACCCTTGGCCAGCCCTTCTCCTGGAATGTGCGCCACCTGCTCATCATCGCGCACTATCGGCGGCGCGTGAACGCGTGACTCCGTCCGGGCTGTTTTCCACATCGTCCACACCGTCATCCCCAGGGTTGTCCACAGGATGTGGGGAGAAGGGGGCAGCGCGGACCCCGACAAATACGTATCGTCTGGACCATGAACGGCTATGGGGGGCCGGGAGGTTACCCACCCGGACCGCAAGGACCACACGGGCCGCAACACGGACCACGGGGGCCACAAGAACCGCCGTACCGACCACAGGGGCCGCAGGGGCAGGGCCCACAGGGGCAAGGACCGCACGGGCAGGGTCCTCACGGGCAGGGTCCTCACGGGCCACACGGGCAGGGGCCGCAGGGACCGCACGGGCAGGGGCCGCAGAACCCGTACCGGCATCGGGGGCCGGGACCGTACGGGCAGCAGTGGCCGGGCCCGCACGGCGCCCATCCGGCGCCGCCCGCACAGCCGCACATGCCACCGCCCGCACATCCCCACGTGCCGCCACCCGCACAGCCGCACGCGCATCCCCACGTGCCGCCACCCGCACAGCCGCACGCGCACTCGCCCGTGCCGCCGCCTCCTCCACCACCGATGCCGCCGCCGCCCCCGCCGACACCGCCGCCCGTGCAGCGGCCGTCCAGCGTCCCCAGCTACCTGTGGGCGCTCACCCCGCTCTACACCTGCGGCTTCGGCACGCCCTTCAGCATGCTGTACGCCGCCATCCGCAAGCGCAGCATGTGGTACGGGGCCGCCGCCGCCGGATACGCCACTGCCAGCGGTGCCTGGATCTACCTGGTCGAGCTGTACGCGGACACGCAGGAGCCGGCTCTGGTGTCCCTCTTCATGGTCGTCTGCATGCTCTGTCCCTGGCTGGTCGGCACCGTGCACTCGCTCGCGGTCAGGCGGCAGGTCTTCGACGACGTCCGGCCGTACGGGACCGCGAACGAGCAGGCGATCGCGGTCGCGCAGCACCGCCGCTCCCTACGGCAGCAGGCCAGGGAGCTGGCGGAACGCGATCCGGTCATGGCGCGCGAGCTGCGGATCGGGCGGCCCGACCTGCCCCGCCAATACGACGACGGCGGCCTGATCGACGTCAACCACGCCCCCGCTGTGGTGATCGCGAACCTGCCCGGCCTGACGCCCGCGCTCGCCGAGCAGATCGTGCGCGTACGCGACGAGGTCGGCGGCTTCGTCTCGGCCGAGGACGTCTCGGCCGCCGCCTCCCTGCCCCCGCACCTCACCTCCGATGTGGCCGAATATGGCATTTTCCTCCCATAGTTATTCGGCAATCCCGATTGTCGTCGCGCATATCCCTGGCTGAGCGATCGGTGTTTCCTTAGGCTTACGGTGCGTCAGCGTGAGAAACGGGAGGGCCGGTGACGTCATCCGAGATCGTCGAATGCAGGGCGGACATGGCCGCGGCCGCGACCGCCGTACGGGAGATCCTCCAGGCGCTCACCGCCGTCCCGGCCATGTTCGGCGACCACACCCGGCAGGGCCCTGCGGCCGACCGCTGGGCCGCCGGCTGGAACGCCCGGAAGACCCAGCTCACCAGGCTCTTCGACGCCGTGCTCGCCGAGCAGCCGCGCCTGATCGCCCGTGTGGAGGAGGCGGAGCGCCGCAAAGCCGCCTCGTAGGCCGCCGCACCGGGAAGGATCGCCGTGGGGGACTTCGTCGGAGTCGATCCCGATAATCTCAAGGAACTCACGAAAAGGCTCGAACGGCTACACGAACTGCTGGCCCGGCATAGCCCCCTCATACAGCAGAAAATGCAGAAATAGGGAAGCGAAGTCGCGGTCACCTCATTGCCCGGCCTCATCGCCGCCGCGCTCGACGACGTACGCGACATGGACGCCCGCACGACCAGGGCGTACGAGCTGGCGAGGGAGCAGGGCTGGAGCGCGCTGAGCCGCGCGCCCGGCGTCCCCGGCCTCACCTTGGACCGGCCGCCCAGCGTACGGCTCGACTGGGAGGCCACGGGACAGAGCGGAAACCAGGGCAAACGCGACGCGGAGACGCTGGCCGCCGCCCTCGCGGCCAAGAACCCCGAGGAGGCCCGCACCGCCCTCCTGGGACTGCCGGAGAGCCTGCAGCGGCACCTCGCCGACGAGGACTACCAGGCGGCCTTCTGGGCCGGGGCCGGGCCGCTCGCACTGCGCGCCGCCCGCGCGCTGTACGAACGAACGGGAAGTGCGCTGTTCAGCGCGGAGAGCGTGAGCGTGCTGCGGGCCCTCGGGGCGTCCCTGGCCGCCGCCGGCCAGATGCGCGTCGGCACGGGCAAGGACCGCCGCCCGTTGCTGCCCGACGCGACCCGCGCCGCCCTCACCGCGAACTCCGACCCCTGGTCGGTCGGCATGCTGGTGAAGTACGGCCCCGAGGGCAGGTCATGGGACTCCCGCTTCCTGGCCGACCTGACCCGCGCCATGCTCGACGCCCGCGCCGCCGGCAAGACGATCTGGCCGCCCGCCCGAGGCCCGCTGGAGACCGACGCCGACGCGTCACGCCACCAGCGGCTCATGGCGGAGTACGACGCCGTGGGGGCCGTCCTCCAGCGGGCCGCGGAGAACGGCATGGCCGCCCGCCACGTGCTGGGCGATCAGACCACCGGCCTGAAGTACGCCCGCATGCTCGTCAGCGATTCCTGGCACACCCCCGGCTACGACCCGGGGCCCTTCCTGAGCTCATACGTGCACCCGGGCGGCGTGCTTCCGCCCATCGGCCAGGTGGACCTCTCCGCGCCCACTGCGGCCTTCCTCAAGGCGGCCGTCTCCGCGGAACGCGGCACCTCCGCCGACGCCAAGGAATCCGCCTGGTCCGTCGTCCACATCGACCAAGCCACCGCCGAATTCTCCAAACTCCACCCGGGAACCCATCTGCCCGAGGAGATCCGCGGTTCCCTGCTATACGTTGCAGGCCGCTATCTTCCCGACTTCGCGCAGTCGGTGAATCACAATTTCGCCTCCGGCGCGCTGCAGCAGGGCAACAAGAGCACCAACCCCTGGGTGCCCATCAACAAGCTCGACGAGCTTGAGGGGTTCTTCACGCAGGCGCTGCAGAAGCCCGAGGAGTTCGGCGCGTTCAAGGGTTTGATGGCCTCTCGCGTGAGCGTCGCCGTCGCGGCTACCATCCACGACCCTTCCGACCGGAACTACCTCAGGGAAATGGGCGGCCTCTTCGGGTTGATCCAGCGGGTGGAGAACACTCATCACTTCGAGGGCGAGCTACGCGTGGATGAGGAGGCCGCCAAGAACCAGATGCTACTCGCGACCGCAAGCGGAGGATTCGGTGCCCTCAGCTTCTCCAACCCTTTCGGCCCAGGAACGATGGCGCAGATCTTCACCGCTCTTGGTACGCCTGCACTCAACGAAGCATTCGACACAGGACATGCGCTGAAAGCCCTCAAAGCCAATATGGATGCATCCCGCCATCAGGTCTTCCAGGTGGAGGTACCCGTAGTGCAGGGACTTGTCGACGCAGGGGCAGTGCATCCGCGGCCGAATGCGAGCTGGGTCAGCAACGGGCGAGTCATCCCCAATGCAGCCCTGGTCGACTGGATCAGTCTGCACGCCGACACTCGGTACGCGGGAAGGTCGCTCACAGACTGGATAACGGAGGCGCAGACCGCCATGAGGATGCAGCAGTGAAAGCGAAGAATCTTGCGGTGATCACGATGTGCCTCCTCGTCCTGCTCGCCGGATGCACCGAAGAAAGACGGTCTCCTCCCGCTGATGACGAAGTGACGAGACGCGACGCGGCGCTCGTGGCGGTGGTGCAATGTCTTGTCGATCACGGCGAAGTCCCGCCCGCACACCTCTCACACCAGCCGTGGCTGAGGGACAAGAAGGTGCGGCCCGGCGCCGAACTCGTGACATGGCGGAGCGATCACGGAGACACCATTTATGCGGGCAAGACGTTGCAGGCGTGGGAGGACGAGGCGACGGCGGGGTGGCCGGGGTGGAGGTGTCCGTTGTGAGCACGCAGCTCAGGCGGTGAGGACCCGTACGACTCCGGTGAGGGCGAGTTGGAGGAGAGCGAGGGGCACCAGGACGGTCCAGGCGAACTTCTGCAGCTGGTCCTCGCGCATCCGGGGATAGCTGACACGCACCCAGATGACGACGAAGGCCAGGGCGAAGACCTTCACCAACGTCCACACCGGGCCGGGCAGGAGAGGGCCCTGCCAGCCGCCGAGGAACAGCACGGTCGTCAGCGCGGAGAGCACCACGATCCCGGCGTACTCGGCCAGCATGAACAGGGCGAAGCGGAACCCGGCATATTCGGTCATCGGGCCCATGATGATCTCGGATTCCGCGATCGGCATGTCGAACGGCGGCCGGCGCAGCTCGGCCAGGCCGGCGACGAAGAACACGAAGGCCCCGATCGCCTGCCAGGGCAGCCACCACCAGCGCCACTGCTCGGCGATGCCCTGGAGAGACAGGGTGCCCGCGGCCATCGCCACGCTGGAGGCGGCGAGCACCAGCGGCAGCTCGTACGACATGAGCTGGGCGGCGGCCCGGATGCCGCCGAGCACGCTGTATTTGTTGGCCGAGGCCCACCCGGCCATGATCGCACCGAGCACGCCGACGCCCATGACCGCCAGCACGAAGAACAGCCCGGCGTCGAGGTCCACGGCCGCGAGCCCGGGGCCGACCGGGATCACGACCATCACGACGAGGTACGGCACGAGCGCCACCGCGGGGGCGATCGCGAAGACCCGCCGGTCGGCGGCGGCCGGGATGACGTCCTCCTTCTGGGCGAACTTCACGCCGTCCGCGAGGAGCTGCGCCCACCCGTGGAAACCACCGGCGTACATCGGCCCGAGGCGGGACTGCATGTGG
Source organism: Microbispora sp. CSR-4 (assembly GCF_008033685.1). Lineage (NCBI taxonomy): Bacteria > Bacillati > Actinomycetota > Actinomycetes > Streptosporangiales > Streptosporangiaceae > Microbispora > Microbispora sp. CSR-4. The sequence goes on along the minus strand of NZ_VJVX01000005.1, from coordinate 86,421 downwards.
GCCATGGCCTTGTGCTCCATCTGCCCGACGATCAGCGGCAGCAGCAGGAACGCCGCAACCACGACGACCAGCCGGACCGCTATGTCGAGCACCTCGGCCATGACGCCCCTCTCACCCGGAGGCCCAGTCGGGTGGCACCCCCGGCGGCAGCATCCTGCGGCGGCTCGGCGAGCCGTGGTCGGACTCCCCCGGCTCCTTGGCCCCGGGCCATGCCTTGGCGACCCGGGCGGCCAGCACGAAGTCCTTGCGCAGCGGGTGGCCCTCGAAGCCGTCCGGCAGCAGCAGCGGACGCAGGTCCGGGTGGCCGTCGAAGACGACGCCGAACATCTCGTACGTCTCGCGTTCGTGCCAGTTCGCCCCGCGGAAGACGCCGGTGGCGGTCGGCAGGCGGGGGTCCGCGCGCGGCACCCGGGTGCGTACGAGCAGGTGGGCGAACGCGACCGGGTCGAACACGTGGGCCACGACGGCGAACGCCTCGGGCGGCTCGTCCACGGCGGTCAGCCAGTCGAAGAACTCGAACCCGGCCGAGCGCGCGAACGCCAGCGCGTCGGTCCACTCGCCGGGGTCCACGTCGAGCACGTCCTGGCCGAAGGAGTCGGTGACGCGCGAGCCGTACCGCTCGCGAACGGCGCCGGCGCTCATGCGTCCGCCTCCGGCGGGTAGCGGTCTTCGAGCGTCTCGCCCGCGATCTTCTCCTGGAGCTTCATGATCCCGTGGAGCAGCGCCTCGGGGCGGGGCGGGCACCCGGGGACGTACACGTCCACGGGGATGATCTGGTCCACGCCCTTGGTGACGCAGTACGAGTCCCAGTAGGGCCCGCCCGAGTTGGAGCAGGCGCCGAACGAGATGACGTACTTGGGGTCGGGCATCTGCTCGTACAGCCGGCGTACGGCGGGGGCCATCTTGTCCGTCACCGTGCCCGACACGATCATGAGGTCGGCCTGCCGGGGGCCGTTGGCGAACGGGATCACCCCGAAGCGGATGAAGTCGTGCCTGCTCATCGACGTGGCGATGAACTCGATGGCGCAGCAGGCCAGCCCGAAGTTGAAGACCCACAACGAGTAGCGCCGGCCCCAGTTCAGCACGAACTTCATCGGTTTGGGCGCCAGCCTGGACGCCGGCCCCACCGTGGGCATCGGGAGATCGTTCACGGGCATGCGGTCACCGCCATGCCGTCCATTGTCCTCCCCCGGGCCGGTCGGGTCACGTCCAGGCCAGCACCCTCTTGCGCCAGGCGTAAAGGATGCCGAGCGCGATGAACGCGAGGAAGACGAACATCTCCACCAGGGTCGTCATGCCGTATCCGGGGGCGGCGAAGACGGTCGCCCAGGGGAAGAGGAACACGGCGTCGACGGCGAAGACCACGTAGAGGTACGTGAAGACGTAGTAGCGGATCTGCGACTGCGCCCAGCCCTCGCCCACGGGATCGACCCCGCACTCGTACGTCGTGAGCTTCTCGGGGGTCGGCCGGCTGGGACGTAACATGCGGTTCACGAACAAACCGCCCGCGAAGATCGCTACGCCGACGAGGAAGAGGACGACGACCACGACATAGGAGCCGAAGTATCCACTCATACCGCCTCCCGGTCTCGAGGATAACCCCGGCACGGTCTCAAGGGCTGAACACCTGACGGTCACATCCGAGTGCCCCGCATATAGTTGAGGATCGTGACCCGAATCAAGCTCGTCGCCCGTCTGCACCTGGACCTGTGCCGGCTCGCGTCGGGCCTGTGTCGTCCGGATGGTTCGCGAAGCTGACGGTGCGCCGCCCCCGGCGGCCGAGGCACCACGGGAACGCGCCACAGGTGCGGAAAGTCCCGGCAGACGCACCAAGAGTGCGCATCTGCGAAAAACCAGCGTGACCCCGATGGATCTAGCATGGACATGACAACGTGCCACCAGCAGGCAGCCCTGGGCGCGTCAAGGAGGACTGAGGAGCTGTGACCAAGCAGGTTCAGCAACTCGACCGCGTGATCATCCGGTTCGCGGGTGACTCCGGCGACGGAATGCAGCTCACCGGTGATCGGTTCACGGCGGAGACGGCCCAGTTCGGCAACGACCTGTCGACGCTCCCCAACTTCCCGGCGGAGATCCGCGCTCCCGCCGGCACCCTCCCCGGGGTGTCGAGCTTCCAGTTGCACTTCGCCGACCACGACATCCTGACCCCCGGCGACGCGCCCAACGTGCTCGTCGCCATGAACCCCGCCGCGTTGAAGGCGAACCTCGGGGATCTCCCCAAGGGCGCCGACATCATCGCGAACACCGACGAGTTCACCAAGCGCAACCTGTCCAAGGTGGGCTACGACGGCAACCCGCTCGAAGACGACTCGCTGGCCGAGTGGCGCCTGCACGCGGTGCCGCTGACCTCGCTGACGGTCAAGGCGCTCGAGGGCTTCGACATCTCCAAGAAGGACGCCGAGCGGGCCAAGAACATGTTCGCGCTCGGTCTGCTGTCGTGGCTCTACCACCGGCCGACCGAGGGGACGATCCAGTTCCTGGAGGCCAAGTTCGCCAAGAAGCCGGAGATCGCCAAGGCGAACATCGCGGCCTTCCAGGCGGGCTGGAACTACGGCGAGACCACCGAGTCCTTCTCGGTGTCGTACGAGATCAAGCCGGCCACGCTCCGCCCTGGCACCTACCGGAACATCTCCGGCAACCAGGCCCTGGCGTACGGGCTGATCGCGGCGTCGGTGCAGTCGAAGCTGCCGCTGTTCCTCGGGTCCTACCCGATCACCCCGGCGTCCGACATCCTGCACGAGCTGTCCAAGCACAAGCGGTTCGGGATCCGCACGTTCCAGGCCGAGGACGAGATCGCCGGCGTGGGCGCCGCCCTCGGCGCGGCCTTCGGCGGGTCGCTCGGCGTGACCACGACCTCCGGCCCGGGCATCGCGCTCAAGGCCGAGACCGTGGGCCTCGCGGTGACCACCGAGCTGCCGCTGATCATCGTGGACGTGCAGCGGGCCGGGCCCTCGACGGGCATGCCGACCAAGACCGAGCAGACCGACCTGCTGATGGCGATGTACGGCCGCAACGGCGAGTCGCCGGTGCCGGTGCTGGCGGCGGCCACCCCGTCGGACTGCTTCACGATGGCGATCGAGGCGGCGCGGATCGCGCTGAAGTACCGCACGCCGGTCATGCTGCTGTCGGACGGCTACCTGGCCAACGGCTCGGAGCCCTGGCGCATCCCGGACCTCGACGAGTTGCCGGACATCTCGGTGCGGTTCACCACCGAGCCGAACGGCGACGACGGCACGACCTACCTGCCTTATCGGCGTGACCCCGAGACGCTGGCCCGCCCGTGGGCGGTGCCCGGCACGGCGGGGCTGGAGCACCGGATCGGCGGCATCGAGAAGGCCGACGGCACCGGCAACATCTCCTACGATCCGAACAACCACGACAAGATGGTGCGGCTGCGTCAGGCCAAGATCGACGGCATCGACGTGCCCGACCTGACGGTCGACGACCCCGACGGCGACGCCCGGGTGCTCGTGCTCGGCTGGGGCTCGACGTACGGGCCGATCGCGGCGGCGGCCCGCCGGGTGCGCGCGGCGGGGCACAAGGTGGCCCAGGCGCACCTGCGGCACCTCAACCCGCTGCCCGCCAACACCGGCGAGGTGCTGCGCTCCTACGACAAGGTGCTGCTGCCGGAGATCAACCTCGGTCAGCTCGCCATGCTGCTGCGGGCCCGTTATCTGGTCGACGTGATCAGCTACAACCGGGTGCGCGGGCTCCCCTTCAAGGCCGCCGAACTCGCCGCCGTCATCCAGGACGTGATCGAAAGTGACTGAGACCCTGAACGGGAAGGGCCTGGCCCTGATCCCGCGTACGGACGCCAAGCAGACGCTGAAGGACTTCAAGTCCGACCAGGAGGTGCGCTGGTGCCCGGGCTGCGGTGACTACGCGATCCTGGCGGCGGTGCAGAGCTTCCTGCCCGAGCTGGGGCTCAGGCGCGAGAACATCGTCTTCGTCTCCGGCATCGGCTGCTCCTCGCGGTTCCCGTACTACCTGAACACCTACGGCTTCCACTCGATCCACGGGCGGGCGCCGGCCATCGCGACGGGCCTGGCCACCTCACGGCCCGACCTGTCGGTGTGGGTGATCACGGGTGACGGCGACGCGCTGTCGATCGGCGGCAACCACCTGATCCACGCGCTGCGCCGCAACGTCAACCTGAACATCCTGCTGTTCAACAACAGGATCTACGGCCTGACCAAGGGGCAGTACTCCCCGACCTCCGAGATCGGCAAGATCACCAAGTCGACGCCGATGGGCTCGCTGGACAAGCCGTTCAACCCGATCTCGCTGGCGCTCGGCGCGGAGGCCGGGTTCGTCGCCCGGACCATCGACAGCGACCGCAAGCACCTGCAGAGCGTGCTGCGCCAGGCCGCCGAGCACCGGGGCGCCTCGCTGGTGGAGATCTACCAGAACTGCAACATCTTCAACGACGGCGCCTTCGACACGCTGAAGGACCCCGGCACCCGCGACGAGATCACCCTGCGGCTCGAACACGGGCAGCCGATCGTGTTCGGCACCGGCGACAACGAGCGCGCCGTACGGCTGTCGCCCACGGGCGGCGTCGAGGTCGTGCGCCGCGCCGAGGTCGCCGACAGCGAGATCCTCGTGCACGACGCCCACAACCCCGACCCGTCGCTCGCGTTCGCGCTGTCGCGGCTGGACGAGCCGGCGTTCGAGCATGTGCCGATCGGCGTCTTCCGCTCGGTCGACCGGCCGTCGTACGACCACCTGCTGAACGAGCAGGTCCAGACGGCCACCACCGAGAAGGGCACCGGCAGCCTCGCCGACCTCCTGCACGGCGGGGACACCTGGACCATCAGGTGACCAGGGCGTGACGCCGGGCCGCGGGGCCCGGCGTCACGGCGTGATCTTGTAGATGTGCGAGGTGTACTCTGCCTCGAATGTGTCGGTGAACTGCCCTCCGGAGGAGATGGGCAGCGTCCGGTTCTCGAAGAGCACCTCGACCTTGCCCGCTCCAGCCAAAGCGGGAGGAAGGGTGAGCGTGTGCCGGCCGGCCTTGCTTCCGCGTCTCACCATGGCGAAGACGTAGTAAGAACCGTCGTGGCCTTTCAGCATGGTGTCCAGATCCGCGCAGAAGCCGAACTCGTACGACTGCGTGTTGAGCACCGGGGCAAGTTGCTTGATCTGCTGGTTCACCCGCGTCACCATGACCCTCGTCTCCGGTGAGCAGTCCCGGAGCGCGTGCTGACTGACGCAGGGTCCGCCGAAGTTGTGGTTGAAGTAGATGATCCCCCTGGCCTCGTGGATGAGGGAATTCATCACCGCGCCACGTATCTGCTCCGGCTTGATCGCCTTCACGCCGTTCGAGCCGGGCCACCCCACCTCGATGAAGGCGTAAATGGGCTGCCGTTTGCCGTCCTTGCCGTCCAGCCTGCGCTCCTTGTCGAGGAGCATGCCGTAGTCGGCCGCCACCGGGCACTCGTCCCGGGGCAGACGGAGGAAGTTCTCCGCCTCCTCGCACATCCCGAGGTCCGTGTACCAGTACATGTCCGTCGACATCACGTCCGTGTAGCCGTTGACGAACCTCTCCGCCTCGGCCTCCGACTCCCACATGGCCACGCCCTTGCCGTAGTTGGCATAGTGCATGCGCCCGTCGCCCCGTGGCAGCCGCTCCTTCAGCGTGCGCATCGCCGTGTAACCGCAGGGCGGCTTCTCCGGCTCGCAGGGCGGGCCTTCGCCCGTCACCTTGCCCGTCCACTTGCCGTCGCCTGGCCCGGCGAACATGTCGGCCTCGTCGGCGATGATCCATCCGACCGTCTCCCGGCCCGCACCGGGGAGTGGCTTACTGGTGATCGCCCACATGCCGTGTCTCCGCAGCAGGTCGGCGTTGCTGTTGGCGGTCAGCTCGACGTAGGTGTTGAGCCCCGCCGCCTTGTCGGTGACCACGTCCTTCTCGTCCACGACCGACTCGAACCAGACACCGATGGGAAAGAACGACGCATCCGTCCAACCCGCCTGAGCCGCAGCCGGGAAACGCTTGTAGTAGGCAGGCCCACCCTCCCAGGCAACCTTGGGGAGGACCAGCTCCGGAGGCTTCCTGTCCACGCTGGCGCTCACGACCAGGCACCCCAGCCCGATCGCACCCAGCACCACGGCGGCCCTGAGTGCGTTTCTCGTCCACCGGCTCGCGGCCATACCTCTCCCCACGTAACGGTATTCGTCGATGCCGAAGAAGTGCCCTGCACGAAGCTATCCGTGATTCGGCCGCCTGTCCCGGGATGTCTTCCTATTTGGAAGACGAGCCCGTCTCACGGACGCTTCTCCGCAAGCCTCATGAGCACGGCGGCGCGCGCGGACCAGCCAGCGTCGAGCACCGAAGCACGTAGCTGCTCGGGCGACGCCGGGAAACCCTCCGACAGGCTCTCCCGGATCGCCTTGACGAAAAGGTCGTGGCTGGTGGCCACTCTGACCCGGTCCGCGTAGGCGGCGAGCTCTCCGTAGTCCATGCTCACCACCGGCAGGCCGAGCGCCAGATACTCCTTCAGCTTGATCGGGTTCGAGTACCTGATCCACTCGTTGTCCAGCCACGGCATGATCGCCACATCGAAGCCCGAGCCGTAGGCGGGGACCTGCTCGTACGGCAGGAAGCCGAGCCAGTGAACGTTCGCATGCCCGGTGAGCCGGTCCATGGGACCATTGGCGTCGCCGATCAGCACCAACGAGACGTCGGGAAGCTCCTCGGCGACGCGCTCAAGCAGGGCGAAGTCCACGACGAAGTCGTCGAGCGCGCCGAAGAAGCCGACGCGCGGCCCGGGGATGGCCAGCAGGTCGGCGGGAAGCCGCTCCGGGGGGACGCGTCGGAAGTGCTCCAGATCGACGCCGTGGTCGAGGAAGTGTGCCCGGCCTCCCACCAGCGCCCGATCCTCGGCCATCAGCGTCCGGCTGACGTAGATCACCTGATCGGCGTGCCGCAGCAGTTCGCGCTCCATCGACTCGATGGCCTCGCCCGCCGACTCCGGAAAGGCCGAGTGCCGATCGGAGCGATTGAAGATCAGCGAGTGCCTCCGCATGGGTCGCACCACGTCCCAGGCCGTCGGCAAGGTCACCATGATCACCGGTCTGTGCAGGCCGAGGGCCAGGCAGACCGCTTTGACCTGGGCCCTCACGAGGGTGGCGTTCACCCACCTGCCCAGGCGTGAGCCGTACAGGGGAAGGGGCAGGGGCGACATCACGTAGAAGTCCGGCATCGGCCGTCTGATGAATTTCGCGACACTACGCAGCTTCCGGGCGATGCGCCGCGCCACGTGTGTGGATCGTCCGGGCATCGGCATCCGCATGCCGATGCTGTTGACGACGAGGACCCGGCGGTGGGCCGCCACCTGGCGCATGAGCTGGAAGTCGGAGTGCGCCCTGTTGTGGTACCACCAGTCCTGGGCGGAGAAGCAGACATACCCGCTGGGCGGCGCGGTGTGACCCGGCAAGGTGGGCCAGCGCCGCATCGTCAGCAATTCACGCAGGGCGGCACGGTGGCGCCGGCCTCTCGCCCCTCCTCTGCCGACCATGCGGACGGCCTCGTTGAGCATCACTCCGAGCCGCATCAGCTCGCCGCGCGGCCTTCCGTGCCTCTCCCTGTGGAGCCGCACCCGGTTGGCGGCGGCAAGGGTCCACAGCGGGCTTGAATTGGCCTGTTCACCGCCGAGATGAACGGCCACGGCGTCGGGCTCGTAACGTACGGCGAAACCACGCTCGCCGGCCCGCAGCATGTACTCGGTCTCCTCGGAGTAGAGGAAGTACCGCTCGTCGAGGGTGCCGATCGCGTCGACGCAGGCCCGCGAGACCAGCCACGCCGCGCCTGTCGCCCAGTCCGCGGTTCCCGCCCTGGTGTACTCCTCCGGGTCGACCACGAGTTCGCCCAGCCGCGATATCCGCCCGGCCCGGTAGCCGCCCAGGAGCGCCTCACCGAGGGCTCTGAGCACGGTGGGCCTACGGCGCAGTGAGAGGTGGAGCTCACCGTGCGCGTCGAGCAGCTTGGGTACGGCGATGCCCACGCCCGGCTCGGCGAGTGCCCGGCGCAGTGGTGCCACGGCTCCCGCCCCGAGCCTGATGTCGGCGTTCAGCACGAGCACGTCGCACCCCTCGGCGGCGGCGATGCCCGCGTTCACTCCGAACGCGAAGCCCCCGTTCCGTCCGGTCTCGATGAGCTCGACGCCTTGGCCGAAGGCACGCACCCGCTGCACGGTGTCGTCGGGCGAGTCGTTGTCGACCACGATGATCCTGGCGGGACCGGCCCCCTCCAGCGCCGGCGCGAGCGAGCGCAGGCACTCCTCGATGACCTGGCCGCTCGCGTAGGTGACGATGACGACCGCGAGAGTCATGTTCCAACCCTTCTTCCGTCAGGGCCGAGACCGGGGGCCTGCGAGCCGGGTGAGTGCGGCGGCGGTCAGCACCTTCAGCGCGAAGGGGAGGTCATGCCTGAGGTAGCGTCCGGCGAGACGCCGAGGTTCCAGCCAGAGGCGGTACAGCCACTCCCCGCCCATCCGCTGAACGCTCTCGGGCGCACGGCGGAACTGCCCCGCGGCCATGGGGATGCCCGCACCGCATCCGAGGTACCAGGCACCGGGCAAGCGGCCGCGGATCGCGGCGATGAGCCGCTCCTGCTTGGGAAAGCCGAGGCCGACGAGCACCAGATCAGGGGCTGCGGCCAGGACTCGGTCGACGGCTTCTCGCACCCCCTCGCTCGTGGTCTCGAACCCGAAGGGAGGCGCGTAGGTGCCGGCCACGCGCAGGCCCGGGTAACGCTCGACGAGCACTCGCGCCGCCTCGTCCGCGACTCCTCGCTCGCCGCCGAGGAGGAAGATCGAGCGGCCCTCGCGGGCGGCGCGCTCACTGAGGCTGAAAACGAGGGATGCGCCGGTCACCCTGCCGGGCAGCGGATGACCCGCCAGCCGGGCCGCCCAGACGACCGGCATTCCGTCGGCGACGACCAGGTCGGCCCCGTCGACGAGAGCGGCCAGTTCGGGATCGCGGGTGGCCAGACGGACGATGTCCACGTTGGCGGTGACGATCGAGCCACCCTCGTCCCGTTTCCAGGCCGAGGCCACGTGATCGGCGACGAAGGGCTCGTCGACGGCCATCACCTCCACGGCGCCCACTCGAAACCGCGAGATCTCCCCCGGCAACGGGGAATCCGTCGATGAGTCGGTCATGGAACAGCCACCGCGTCACTCGTCGCCTTCCTCTCCTCGTGCACGACCCGCAGCAATGCGCCTGCGACGCCGACGAGGAGGAAGGCCATGGCGTTCGTGGTCTCGAAGGAGTTCAGGTCGAAGGTGGCCGAGCCCACCAGAGGGATGACAAGCGAGGCGGCCAGGCTCAGGCCGAGATCTCGGATCGAGCGGTCGTCCGACAGCCGCCTGGCCCGCAGGGCGGACCAGATCGCGGTCAGGAAGAGCCCGACGAAGACGAGAATGCCGAGAGCACCGCCCTGCACGGCCGTGAGCAGGTATTGGTTGTCGAAGACCTGGTAGTACGGGGGATACCACGTGCCGTAGCCACGGCCGAGCAGCGGATGCAGGACGAACTCGGCGAATGCCGTGCTGTAGTCGTTGGTCCGGTAGCGGAGGCTCCAGTCGTTGTCCAGGTTGCCGAAGAGCGACGTGATCGCGCCGAGCAGGCCGGGCACCGCGATCCGGACCACCACGAGGAATCCGGCGAAGACGAGAAGCGCCCGCCAGCGCCGGGCCGCCGGCCACCCGACCAGGAGGACCGCCCCTCCTACCAGGAGTCCGAGCACGGTCGAACGCGAGGCGGAGAAGAGCATCCCGGCCGCGACCAGGAGGCAGCACAACCACCAGCGCAGCGAGGGCAGCCGGCGCTCGCGGGCGTCGAGCGCGTAGTGCAGCGCGAGCGGCAGGACTATCGCGCTCACGACGCCGAACTCGATGGGGTGGCTCGTGGTGGAGGCGACCCGGTTGAGACCGTTTCTGACGAGGATGGTGGGCTCGGTCCCCCTGATGCGGGTTCCCGGCAGGTTCATGTACTCGGTCAGGTCGAAGGAGAACAGATACTGGGCGGCACCGATGGCACCGATGATCGCGCCGCAGACCACGATGGCCTTGAGCACGAGGTCCAGGCGGTCGCGGCCGCGGACGCCGTCGCACGCCAGCAGGGCGATGCCGACGAACGCGAGCGCGATGACGGCGACGTGGTCCGCCAGCTCCAGTTCCCGCTCGGGCAGGTAGCCCGCCGCGGAGTAGGCGTAGGTGATCAGGTAGGCGACGGCGTAGAGGTATATCGCCGTGCGGACCGGTGTGAACCCCTTGGCCGCGCCCAGGGAATCCGTCAGGTGGGCGCAGAACCACCACACGACCGCGACCAGGCCGACGGCCTCCGCGGGGGTGAGGGCGAACGGGACGCCTTTGAGCACCAGCCGGGCGGGTACGAGCATGAGGATCATGACGAACAGGGCCGCGATCGTGGCTCCATCCGCCCCGCGGCGTCCGGAAGGCTCGACGGCCTCCGCGGTGAGTCCCGCGCTCACCGCTGAAGCACTGACCGCTCGGCGGGCAGCCAATCGGCCTCCGTAGGGGGACGGCTTCGTGAGGCCGCGCGCCTCCGTGACGCCGCCGCGAGGCTCTCGGCCATGAACGCGCTCGACAGGGCGGCGATCCCCCCGAGCACGAGGACGGCCGCCGTGGTGCGGGTCCGCTCGCTGCGCTCCGAGATGGGCGCCGTGGGCGCGACCATCTCCGCCATGACGATGAAGGTCACCGGCGGAGCCTTCAGTTGCCGCTGGCGCTTGTCCAACTCGATTTTGGCACGTTCCGCGACCTTGACGACGATCTTCCGGGCCTCCTCCGGATGCACGCTCCTGCCCTGTATGAACACGAAGGGCGAGCTGAAGAGCAACTCCGGGTTCGAACTCCCGTTGTTCACCTCGTAGGTGGTCTCCCCTCCGCGGGGAGCGCCCAGTGCGGTCCGCACCTCCGAGGTGCCGAGCACCTGGACGATGATCGAGGCCGCCATGTTCAGCCCGCCGTCGAAGTTGAGCATGGGATTGGCCTGCTGTACGCGCGCGTTCGGGTCTCCGGGCTTGACCGGCCCTGTCGTCGGGACGGTGAGGGTGAGCACGCTCTGCGAGATGTACTGCGGTGGGATGCTGACGTACACGAGGTAGGACCCGCCGAACGCCGCGAGCAGGGCCGGAATCGCGACGTACCATCGCCGCAGTACGACTCCGATGGCCCGCCAGAAGTCCAACACGCCCCCCGAATGAATCCGCCGACAATCCCTAAAGGAATCGGCCCGCTGATCCGCGGCGTTACCCTCGATTCGTAACAAGTGATCCGCCGGCCGCGATATGCGCAGGTGAACACCCTGGCTGTAATCACGCCCAGCTACGGGCCGGACGCTGTTTTCTTCGCCGACCTGCATGAATCAGTCCTCGAGTTCACTCCCAGTGACACCGTCCACCATGTGATCGTGCCCCGGGCCGACCGGCATCTGTTCGCCAGGTACGCGGGACCGCGCTGCCGTATCCGAGTGGTGAACGAGTTCATCCCCCGGCGTTTCCTCAAAGTGCCACGCCTCGGGTTGTGGGCGAACCTCCTGCGGCCGTGGCCACCTGTGCGCGGATGGGTCATGCAACAGATCATCAAGCTGGCCGCGACGGCCTCGTCGGACGCGGACGTGGTCCTGGTGGCGGATTCGGACGTCGTGCTCGTCCGGCCGACCGACGCGAGCCGCGCCTTCGTGGACGGCGGGTTCCTGCTGCACCGTCTGGAGAACGGCGTGCTGCCGGGAATGGACCGACACGTCGTATGGCACCAGACCGCGAGAAAGCTGCTCAAGCTCCCGCCGGCGCCCGGGCCTCCGCTGCCCGACTACATGAGCCCGCTGACGTTCTGGGACCCGGCGAACGTGCGGGCGCTCCAGCGGCACCTCACCGAGACGACCGGCCGCCACTGGGCCGACGCGTTCGGCTCCCACCTCCACGTCTCCGAATTCATGCTTTACGGCGTCTTCGTCGACGAGGTGCTCTGCGCCTCAGGCGTTCGCCCGCCGTCCGACACGACGATCTGCCACAAGAGCCCCGACGAGTCGCCCATGACCATGGAGAGCGCCGCCGCGTTCGTCGACCGGCTGCCCCCCACGGCGATGGGCGTGCTGATCTCCTCGAAGTCGGGAACACCGCATGAGGTGAGGCAGGCGGCCATCAAACGATGCCGAGAGGTCGCCGCCGGTTAGTACTGCGGTCGCGGGCGGGGTGCCGTGGCGCCGGCAGCGACGCTCACCGGGTCCTTCCCGGTGAGCGGTGGGGCTCAGGAACCGTTCTCGTCCGCTCCCGGCCGCTTGCCGTCCTTGGAACCGTTGGGAACGAACTCGACCCTCTCGAAGGCGATGGTGTCCTCGCTGCTCCACCAGTCTTCGGGTTCGTCCTCTTCGCTCTCGTCGGCCACGAGAACGACGTGCTTGTCCTCTTTGTCGCCCGTATCGGCCGCGGCCACCTGCTTCGGCTCCTCGGTCAGGACAGGCGAGGGGCCGGTGACGGCGTCGGCCGGCCAGACGGCCACCGGTGGTTCTGGCGACGCGGATACGGGCGCCACGGCCGACGCGGTTCCGGCCGCACCGGAGCGTGCGGTCCGCCGGTTCCGTCCGGCGTACGCCAGGCCGAGCGTGATGACCAGAGCGGCCAGGAAGGCGCCGGCCGCCCCCTGGAACTTGTCTGTCAGGATCTCCTTGGGCTCCTGCACGGCCACGCGGTTCATCGCGATGTAGGTGCCGGCGGGCGCGCCGAGCGCCCGCTGTTCCTTGATCAGTTCGTCGCGCATGCGCCGCTCCACCCGCGTCATCATGTCCGACACGGCCGCACGGCTGTTGCTGGTTACGGAGATGAGGACGAAGGGGCCGTTGGAGACGATCCCCATCAGTTCCGCGTTGGACCGGCCGTCGTCGACCACCAGCTTGGTGGGGCTGTCGTCGGTGATCCCCAGCTCCTGCAGGGCCGAGGAGCTGTTCATCTTGACGATCAGGATGCCCGCCACGGTTCGCAGGCTGTCGTTGTACTGGAGCAGGGGATTGGTGAGACCCTCCGGCCTGTCGGGGTCGAACGAGAGCGTGCCACCGGACGGAGGCGCGAAGAAGGCCAGCGACGTGCTCGCCTTGTAGCGAGTGGGGATCAGGAGGAAGGCGGTGACGGCCAGCGACAATGACAGGACGATTGCTACCGGACCCACGATCTTATGCCGCAGAAGGCTGAGAATAATGCGCCAGAATGCCATACTTTCCCTCTCGCCCCCGCCGTAATACAAGGCCCCAGCCCCGCAGGGGCATGCAGATCTAGATCGGAGCCCGGCGCTTCCACGTTACGTTTCCCCTGCCACACCGTCCACCCCGCGGAAGTCCCGGGCGAATGCGCTGCGTCCGTGCATCGAGTAGGCAAGACTCTAGGGTGCTCCCCGATACGTGAAATCCTCCGGAGGCTGACACGATGACCGCCGACGCTGTCGCGCCCCAGGCGCATCCGGCTCCCTCACTGGCCGGCCGGGCGGCTCCAGAGATCGGCATCGGGCTCTGCGTCTACAACGGTGAGCCTTACCTCTCGGGATCCCTGGCCTCGATCCTGGCGCAGGACGGCGATTTCGACCTCGTGATCGCGGACAACTGCTCGACCGACGCGACCGAGGAGATCTGCCGGGAGGCGGCAAGGAAGGATCCGCGGGTTCGCTACATACGTCGCGATCGCAACCTCGGGGTCATCGCCAACCACAACCAGATCGTCCACGAGACGCGGGGCGAGTTCTTCTCCTTCGCCTCCTCCGACGACGAGTACCGCGAGGACCGCCTGACCCTGCTCGCCGCGGCGCTGCGCGCGGTCCCCGACGCCTCCATCGCCTTTTCCGGCGCTGAGGAGATCGACGCCGACGGCGAACTCATCAAGCTCTGGCGCAACACCGCGCCGACCGACCATCCCGACCCGGTGCGGCGCCTCCACAGCAAGCTCGTCCACTACGACGAGACTCTGCAGTTCTACGGGCTCATGCGCCGCTCACTCCTGGAACGCGCGCTACCGCTCCAGCCCATCGTGGCCTGCGATCGGGTGCTGATCGCGCAGATGGCGCTGCTCGGCCCCATGGTGGCCGTGGACGATCCGCTGCTGCGGCATCGCAACCACGCCAAGAGCGTGAGCAGGGCCAACCATGCGCGGGCTTTCCGCAAGCGTGAGAAGCCCGAGGAGAACTCCCGCTTCTTCCTGCCCAACGTGGCCGAGGGGGCGGCGCTCGCGCGTGCGATCCGCCACACCCCGCTCAGCCCCGGCGACCGGCTCCGCGCCTATGCCGCCCTCTCCCCGTGGCTTCGGCGCAACGCCGTCCCGATGGCCCGTAACGTGGCCCACGTCGCCGTCGGGCTCGTCCGGGGGCGAGCGGAGTAGCGGTCAGCTCGTCGCCAGCACCCGCATCTCCCTGAAGCGGGACGAGGAGATGCCCGTGGCGACGTAGACGAGCAGGCCCGCGCTTCCGGCGGCCGCCAACTGCACCAGCGGGATCGCCCCCGATGTCGCCCTCAGGGCCAGCCAGGCGACCACGCCGGCGGCGAGCCCTCCGATCAACGGCCGAACGGACGCGAAACCGATCGGCGCCACCGGCACCCCGATGCGACGCAGGAAGAGCGCTCCCATCGGGACGGTGAGCAGGAGGCCCACAAGAGCGTGGGCGATGGCCACCCCGCGTATCCCGCCGATGTGCGCGCCGGCCCACAGGGCGGGGATCAGCACCACCGCCCAGCACAGGTTCATGATCGCGATGCTCTTGGTGGCGCCCACGGAGGTGAGGACGTCGAAAACGGTGCCGGAGAGCATCCGCACCGCCATCGACACCATCAGGAAGGAGAGCGCGGCGGCGGAGGGCAGCCAGCGCTCGCCGTACAGGAATGGCACGATCGCCGGGGCGAGCACGCCGACCAGGACGGCCACCGGAACCACAAGAATGACGACCATCGGAATGATCTGCTGCACTTTGGCGGACAACTCTTCGGGACGTTGGTCGGCGACACGCGAGAAGCCCGGCAGCGTCACATGACGGAGGGCTTCTCCGACGAGCCCGGGCACCCAGTTGGAGATGTTCAACGCGAGCGTGTAGAAGCCGAGGACGGTGGCGCCGTAGACCGCGCCGACGATGACGGTGTCGGCGTTGAGCAGCAGGGCCTCGACGCCGAGGCTGGCCGCCAGGGGGAGTCCGAAGCGCAGGAGCTTGACGACGACCTCGCGGCGCAGGCCGAACCTGATGGGCTCCCTCGCCCATGCGATCATCAGGACACCGGCGAGCAGGGAGGAGGAGATGGCTCCGCCCGCGAAGCTGAACGCCCCCGCGCCCGCCGCGGCCATCCCCACGGCCACCGGCACCTGCACCACCATGCCGGCCATGTTCGCCTTCGCGATCTTTCCCTGCTGGAACCTCCGCAGCAGCACTGCACTGCGTACGCCGACGAAGCCGTCGATGACGATGAGGACGGCGAGCATGCGCACCATGCCCTCGGCCCGGGGGTTGCCCGCGACTGTGGCGAAGTACGGCGCGAACAGCCACAGCAGGCCGTACACGGTCAGGCTGAACGTCAGGACCATCGTCGTCGCCGTCGGCAGGACATCCTCGATCTTGCCGCGCCACTGGACGATGGCGGCGACGATCCCGGCGTCGTTGACGTGCCAGAGGAACTGCTGAGCCGCCAGGGCGACCGCGTAGACGCCGAAATCGGAGGGCGCCAGGAGCCTGGCCAGAATCAGGCTCATCGCGAAGGAGCCGACTTTGGTGGCCACCCTCGCCAGCAGACCCCAGCGAAGGCCCAGTCCCGCCGAACCGGCGCGATCGCTCTCATTCTCCGGCATGCGTCGTTCTCCTCACTTCTCACCGATCCGTTCCAGCCAGATCTCCCGCCAGAACGGCAGGTGTCCTCTGGGGCAGTTGAGGCTGTGCGTGCCCGGACAGACGAAGTCGTCGAGCAGGATGCAGGGCGTCTTCATCTCCAGCATTCGGCCCGACGCTTCGTCCACACACCGCTCGACTTTGCCGAGCACGCGGGACTCCCGGCCGCAGAAGCGGGTGAGCCCTTCGTCGAACGCCATCCCCCTGTTGCGCAGTTGCTCGTTGAGGGTCGCGGCGATCTCCGCCTTCGATCTGACCCTGACCCGGTCACCTGGCCGCAGTCCGAGATCGGCGACGGGAGTCGGACCGACGGCCGTTCCCTTGAAGAAGCCCCACTCCAGCCCTTCCTTGATCCACAGCCGCTTGGGAAGGACCCGCCTGCTCTTTGCCTGGAACCGGTCGAACAGACCGATGAAGAGACCCTTCATGGTCTCGCCGACGCTCGAGTTACCGGAGCGCACATCCCAGACGAACTGGCGCATGTCCTTCAGCGGCAGGACCTGGGGGGCGGCCCGCAGAATCTCCGTCGCCTGGCAGGAGTAGCGGGGCGCCCCGTCCGGGAACGGCTCCTTCGTGGTGGCGCGCTCCAGAATTTCCACGTCCACCGGCACAGGCGAGGGATCCGGTTCCGGATCCTGAGGGGTGACCTTCCTGATCCACGCCGTCTTCCAGTACAACAGGCAGGCGGTCTGGCAGCCCCCGTGCGCGCTGCCGTCGCATCGTGAGCCCGTCAGATGGACGGCGTCGGTCATGCGCCGCAGCCCCGTCCGCTCGATCGTGTCACAAAGCTTGTGAGCGACCTTGTAGACGCTCATCCTCCGGCCGCAGAACTTCAGCATCTCCGGCATGAACGGGAGGCCGTCAAGCTCGCCGTTCTCGTCGAGCGTGGCGAGGATCTCCTCCGCACTGCGCACCTCGACCAAATCACCCACAACGAAGTTCACGCTCTCTCCTCCAACAGGGCGGCCTCCTCAAGGGCCGCGGCGGCCGCGCGGATGACCGCGAACGGGATTCCCGATCGCTCCGCGATGTCCAAAAGGCTGTGCTCTCCGTCGGAGAGGTTCAGCACCCACAGAATCGCCATCTGGTACTGCCGGTGATCGGTGTGCGTAACCGGCGACTTGTACAGTCCCCGCGGCCCGAGGCGAGGCTCGCCGTAGGGCTGCAGGTTGACATAGGCGCGGTCACCCTCGATCACCTGAACGATCTCCTCCATCACCGCCAGGGTGTCGGCCATGGCATGGGCGGTGACGAAGCCGGGATCGTCCGCCGAGGTGTGATACTCGGGAAATTCCTCGTTCGGCGTCCGGGTGAGCAGGCCGATGGGCAGGTCGAAACCCGGCGAGCAGAACTGCCGCTCGTCGTAGCCGAAGGGGACGAAATCGATGACGGTGTGCTCCCGGGTGCTCAGAACGTGCGCCGCCACCCTGTCGATCGCCGCGTTCCCCCTACGGCTGCGCTTGTACCGGAAAGGCCCCGGGTCCCCTGCGCACGCGAGGACGAGCCCGTGTTCGACCCTGCCCACACCCTCTCTGTTGCGAGCCAGCCACGTGATCGCCCCGATCGTGGCGGGCGCGAAAAGGAAGCGATAGGTGTGGCGCGGCCTGGTCTCGGCGAGGCGCTCGGCGAGCTCGACCGCCACGGCTATGCCCGCGAGCGTCTCGTTGGCCAGCGCGGGATGACATGTGTGCAGGCTGATGAGGACCTCGTCGTGGCCGCTGCCCGGGATGACGTGCTCGCCGTACGTGAGATGCCCGTCGGCCAGCGTGGAGTCGATCAGCACCTCGTAGGGTCCTTCGTCCAGCCCGTCCAGCGTCTTCTGGCTCAGGCAGAAGCCCCAGGTCTCACCCTCGTAGTCGGTTCTGTAGGGCACCAGTTCGGGTTTGTCCGGGAGCGTATGGAGATGGGGTCTCAGCTCTTCCAGGCGCATGACAGCCGACACCGGCAGGCTGTAGCCGACCACGTGCAGGGGAGACGCGTGGAAGTCCACGACCCGCCGCCCCGCCGGGTCCTTGATATAGGCGTCCCTGATGTTCCACTCACGCGGCACCACCCAGTCGAGGACCCGCGTACCGGTAGGCACCTCGTGGATCTCCAGCGGGATGCGCTCCCCGATGATCTCCAGGGTCCGGCGCACTCCGTCGCCCGTTCTGCTGCGGCAGAGGGGATGCAGCCGCGTCACAAGAGCGTGCATCCGCTCTCCGGGGCTCACGGACGCAACCCGCCGTCGATCGTCCCCGCCTCACGCCGCGCGGCGAGCCAGGCCAGACGCGTGAAGCGATGGTCGAAACCGTGCTGGGTCAGGCCACACCTCCGGTAGGCGTCGACCAACTCGGCCGCGCCGGCCCGAACCGTCCATTTGGCGTGATAGCCGGGCAGCGCCTCGCGAAGACGCGAGAAGCCGACGCGGTAGGAGCGCGGATCGGCTCCAGCCTCGCCTGTGATCTCCAGCTCCGAGCCCGGCACAGCCGACACCACTTCCGCGGCGATCTGCGCCACGGTCACGTTGTTCTCCTCCGTGCCGACGTTGAAGGCTTTGGCGTGCACGGCTTCCCGCGGCGCTTCCAGCGCCAGCGCGAAGGCCTGCGCTATGTCCTCGGCATGGACCAGCGGACGCCACGGGGTGCCGTCGGAGAGCACTTTCACGGTTCCGGTCAGCAGCGCGTGCCCCACCAGGTTGTTGAGAACGATGTCCGCGCGGAGCCTGGGCGAGAAGCCGAAGGCGGTCGCGTTGCGCAGGAACACCGGGGTGAAGTCGGCGTCCGCCAGAGCGACGAGGTCCTCCTCCACCCGCACCTTCGACACGGCGTACGGCGTGACGGGCCGCAACGGAGCGTCCTCTCCCACCAGTTCGTCTCCGCCCGAGGCTCCGTACACCGAGCAGGTGGAGGCGTAGAGGAAGCGCTTGACGCCCGCGTCCCGCGCCAGGCGCGCGAGGCGCACGGAGGCACGGTGGTTGATGTCGTAGGTCAGTTCGGGCTCGAGCGCACCGAGCGGGTCGTTGGAGAGCGCCGCGAGGTGGACCACGGCGTCGAAGCCCTCCACGTGCTCGGGGCGGGCGTCCCGCAGGTCGACGGCGAATCCGGGAGGGTCCGCGGGGGCGGGACCCAGGACGCAGTCGGCGAACAGACCCGAGTCGAGCCCGACCACCTCATGACCGGCCGCCGACAGAACCGGGCCCATCACGGTGCCGAGATAGCCTTGATGGCCAGTCAGAAGAACGCGCACGATGTCTCTCCCTGTCAGACGCCTATGACGATCTTGTCGCTGTGGAATGCCTCGGCATAGCGGGTCCGGCTCTGGATTCCCCTGAGCCTGGCCAGGCCGTGGAAAGCCTCGGAGTCGAACCAGTCCCGATCCCTTTGCGAGGGGTAGTGCCGGTGGAGCAGTTCGATCTTCTCCCGCAGCGACTCCTCCGCCAACGGCAGGAAGACGTTCGGCTGGGCCAGATCCGACTCCCACTTGAGGATCTCGTAGCCGAGCACGAGCACCCCGCGGAAGACCGTGGGCGCGAGCCTGGCCAGGCCCCGATGGTCCTGATGCGCGTCGTGCGGAGCGGGTGCGAGAACCAGGTCGGGAGTGGCTCCGTCGCGCAGCGCGTGCAGGGCGTCCTTGGCCCGGTCCCAGTGCGCTGGCAGGCGCCCGTCGGGTACGTCCAGAACAGTCACCTCGAGATCCGCTTTCGGGCAGAAGGAGGCCAGCGCCGCCCGCTCCTCCTTCTCGCGAACGGTGCCCGCGCCCGACAGCACGAGTGCGCGCACCCGAAGCCCCGGTCTGGCCCGGCACAACTGCAGAAGGCTCCCGCCCGCGCCGATCGGAATGTCGTCACAGTGCGCGCCGAGGAGGACGATCTCCTCACACGGTTCAGGGATGAGCCGCAAGATCCCGCTTCTCCTCCCACAGCGCCCACGGCCGCTCGCCTCTGGCGTACTCCTCGTCCAGTTGGGCACGCTCCTTGACCGTGTCGGTGGGCCGCCAGAATCCCCGATAGGGGAAGCCGAGAAGCCTGCCTCGCTTGGCCAGTGCGACACAGCCGTCAGCCACCAGATCGCCTCCCGGCGGGATGTGATCGAAGACCTCCTGACGGAGGACGAAGTAGCCGCCGTTGATCCACAACGGCATCTCGACGACGGGCGTGATGTTGTCGACCGTCCCTTGCTCGCCCAACTGGACGCAGTGGAACGTGCCCGGCGGCGGCACGACCATCATCGAGCCCCCCGCGTCGGATGCCGCGAAGCGGTTGATCATCTCGTCCAGCGGTGCGTCCGTGAGCACGTCCGCGTAGTTCGCCAGGAACATCTCCTCGCCTTCGACGTGCTCGCGCACCCGCCGCAGCCTCTCGCCGATGGCCGAGTCGGTGCCCGTGTGGATGAAGGAGATCGACCAGTCGGATATGTCGGTGGAGAGCAACTCGACCCTGCCGCCCCGCAGTACGAAATCGTTGGAGGCGGTCTCCTGGTAGTCGAGGAAGAAGTTCTTGATGTGCTCGGCGCCGTAGCCCAGGCAGAGGACGAACTCGTTGTGCCCGTGATGCGCGTAATAGCGCATCACGTGCCAGATAAGTGGTCTCGGCCCGACTGGCTGCATGGGCTTCGGCAGGTCGAAGTCGCCGCCGCGCATCCGGGAGCCGCGCCCGCCGCAGAAGAGGACGACCTTCATGAGACGACCTCCAGCCGGGGAATGGGGAAGACCAGGCGGCCTCCCCAGTCGCGAACGTGGGCCAGCTGCTCGGTGATCTCCGCGCGGAGGTTCCACGGGAGCACGAGCACGTAGTCGGGCCGGTCCTGCGCGATCCGCTCCGGCGGCAGGATGGGGATCCGGGTGCCGGGAGTGAACCTGCCGTGCTTGTACGGGTTGCGGTCCACCGTGTACGGCAGCAGGTCCGGGCGGATGCCGCAGTGGTTGAGCAGCGTGTTCCCCTTGCCGGGCGCGCCGTAGCCGACGACCGTCCGGCCCTCCTCGGCCGCTCGGATGAGGAAGGCCAGCAGGTCGCGCCGCACCCGGGCCACCCGGGCGGCGAACTCGGCGTACCCGGAAAGCTCGTGCAGGCCCGCGGCCTTCTCCCTGGCCAGCAGGTCGGCCACCCGTGGGCCCGGCTCACCCGCCGCCTCGACCGGCCGCGCCCACAGCCGGATCGAGCCGCCGTGGGTCGGCAGCGACTCGACGTCCACGAGGGCCAGCCCGCCGCTCGCCAGGGCCCGCATCGCGGAGGCGACCGTGTAGTACTGGAAGTGCTCGTGGTAGATGGTGTCGTACTGCGTGCCCTCGATCAGGGTGAGCAGGTGCTGCACCTCGATCGACACCCAGCCGTCGTCGGCGACCAGGGCGCGCAGCCCCTGGGTGAAGCCGATGACGTCGGGGATGTGGGCGTACACGTTGTTGGCGACGACGAGATCGGCCGGGCCGTGCTCCTCCCGTACGGCGGCGCCGGTCTCCGGGGTGAGGAAGGCCGTGAGGGTCGGCACCCCGGCGTCCTTCGCCGCCTGACCGACGTTGGCGGACGGCTCGATCCCGAGGCAGCGGATGCCGCGTTCCACGACGTGGCGCAGCAGGTAACCGTCGTTGCTGGCCACCTCGACCACGAACGAGCTCCCGGACAGCCCCAGTCGCTCGGCGGCGCCTGTCACGAACCGGCGGGCGTGCTCCACCCAGGACGTCGAATATGAGGAGAAATAGGCATATTCGGTGAATGTCTCCTCAGGCGTGATCAGAGGAGGGATTTGCGCCAGCAGACAGCCGGTACACAAACGCAGATGCAAGGGGTAGGTGTTTTCCGGCTCGTCGAGCTGTTCCCGGGTGAGGAATCGCTCGCAGGGGGGCGTCGCGCCGAGATCGACGATGCTCGCCAGCGCCGCCGAACCGCATAAGCGGCACGTTGTCATCAATGCTCCCTTGTCACATGCTTACCGCTGGAAGACGCGCGACACGGAGAACCGGTTGCCGCGCAGGGATCACATGAATAACGAGAGGAGTTTCCTCCCTATATGTCATGCTTCGTCCATGGATCGGCTCAACATCCCCGGGGCCTGGTGCCACACCCCCCGCATTCACACCGACGAACGCGGCTCGTTCCTCGAGTCCTTCAGGGCCGCCGACCTTCGTGAGGCCGCCGGGCACACCCTCGATCTCGCGCAGGTGAACTGCTCGGTCTCCAAGAAGGGGACGCTGCGGGGGATCCACTTCGCCGACGTGCCGCCGGGACAAGCCAAATATGTCACCTGTGTCGCCGGGAGCGTGCTCGACGTCGTCGTGGACCTCCGGGTGGGCTCTCCCACGTACGGGTCCTGGGAGGCCGTGCTGCTCGACGACGTCGACCGCCGGGCCCTCTACATCGCGGAGGGGCTGGGCCACGGCTTCCTCGCGCTGAGCGAGCAGGCCGTCGTGGTCTATCTCTGCTCCCAGCCGTACGCTCCCGGGCGCGAACACGGCGTGCACCCGCTCGATCCTGATCTGGGCATCGAGTGGCCCTCGGACATCGAGCCGATCCTGTCGGCCAAGGACGCCGCCGCCCCCTCGCTCAAGGAGGCGCGCGAGGCGGGACTGCTGCCGGATCACGACACCTGCCTCGCCTTCTACGACACGCTCAGGTAAGGCCACGCCGCGCGCAGAGCCTCACGCCAGTGCCGCATCGGCGGCAGGCCCGCCTCCGCCCAGCGACCGTGTCCCAGCACGCTCCACGCCGGCCGCGGGGCGGGCCGGGCGAAGGCGGCGGACGAGGTCGGGACGACCCGGCCGGGATCCGCGCCGAGCAGCGTGAAGATCTCCCGGGCGAACGCGTACCAGGTCGTCCGCCCCGCGTTGGTGCCGTGGTAGACGCCGCCCGGCGCGCCGGAACGGCCCAGCTCGACCAGGCGGGCGGCCAGGTCCGCGGACCAGGTCGGCTGGCCCACCTGGTCGGTCACCACCTGGACGGTCTCCCGCTCGGCCGCCAGGCGGATGATCGTGGCCGGGAAACTGCGGCCCCGGGCGCCGTAGAGCCAGGCGGTGCGGACCACCGTGTGGCCGTGCTCAAGCGCGGCCCGCTCCCCGGCCAGCTTCGACCACCCGTACGCGTTGACGGGGCGCAGCGGGACGTCGTCCTCGCCGTACGGCTCGCGGCCTGCGCCGTCGAAAACGTAGTCGGTGGAGATGTGGATGAGGCGCACCCCGCGTTTGGCACAGGCCAGCGCGAGCCCTTCGACGGCGCGGCCGTTGACCTCCATGGCCTCTTCGGGGCGGGTCTCGGCACCGTCGACGTCGGTCCAGGCGGCGCAGTTCACCACGACGTCGGGGGCGAGGTCGTCCAGGGTGTCCTCCACGGCTCTGCCGTCCGTGACGTCGAGGTCACGGCCGAAGCCGAAGGCGTCCTCAACGGCCAGCGCGTCCATGAGATCCGTGCCGAGCATGCCCCCGGCACCCGTCACCATCCACCTCATCCGCGCGTCCGTAACGGCTTCCACCACTGCGGGGTGTCGACGTACCACCGGATGGTGGCGGCCAGGCCCTCATCGAAGGGGATCTCCGGGGCGTAGCCGAGGGCACGCAGCTTCCGGTCATCGAGTGAGTAGCGCCGGTCGTGCCCCTTCCGGTCGGCCACCCGCTCGACCCGGTCCCAGCCCGCGCCGAACGCCGCGAGCAGCTTCTCGGTGAGCTCCAGATTGGACAGCTCGGCCGTCCCGGCGATGTGGTAGACCTCGCCGGGCTCCCCCACCTCGGCCACGCGCTGGATGCCCCGGCAGTGATCCGCGACGTGGATCCAGTCGCGGATGTTCCCCCCGTCGCCGTAGAGCGGAACGCGGCGGCCCTCGACGAGGTTGGTCACGAACAGCGGGATGACCTTCTCGGGGTACTGGTAGGGCCCGTAGTTGTTGCCGCACCTCGTTATCGACACCGGCAGGCCGTGGGTGATGGCGTACGCCCTGGCGATCATGTCTCCGCCGGCCTTTGCCGCGGCGTACGGCGAACGCGGGGCGAGCGGCGCGTTCTCGTCCCAGGAGCCCACGTCGATCGAGCCGTAGACCTCGTCGGTGGACACGTGCACGACCTTTCCGACGCCCGCGGACAGGCAGGCGTCGAGGAGGGTCTGCACGCCGAGGACGTTGGTGCGCACGAAATCGGCCGCGCCTTCTATCGAGCGGTCGACGTGGGACTCGGCCGCGAAATTGATCACTATGTCGTGACCGGGAACCACCTCGCGGAGCAGGTCCGCGTCGCAGACGTCCCCGTGGACGAAGTCGTAACCCCCCTCGACGGGAGCGAGGTTGGCGAGATTGCCCGCGTAGGTCAGCCGATCCAGCACGGTGACCCGCGCGCCGGCGAAAGCGGGATATCCGCCGGTGAGCACGGTTCGCACGTACTGGGAGCCGATGAAACCGGCGCCGCCAGTGATCAATAGCCTCACGTCAGGAGTCTCCAGGGCGAAGGGGGTGACGAAAGAAACCGCTGGGCGATGTGCTCATGAGGTGATCTGCACCTTGCTGTGATCCCCCAGCACCAGACGGTGGGCCCGCGGCGTCTCGGGCGCCGGGGTCACCTCGACGTCGTGGCCGATCAGCGAGGCCTCGATCCGACGAACCCCCGCGATGGAAGCGCGAGACAGCACGATCGAATATTCGATCTCGCTCCCGCTCAGGAGGCAGTCGGCGCCGATCGAGGTGAACGGGCCGACGTACGAGCTGCTGATGACGGTCCCGGCGCCGACCACCACAGGCCCGACGATGCGGGAGTGGCGCACCGAGGCGCCGGCCTCCACCACGACCCGCCCGATGATCTCGCTGTCCTCGACGTCGCCGTCGATCCGAGGCTCCAGCGACTCCAGCACGAGCCGGTTCACCTCCAGCATGTCGGCGACGTTCCCGGTGTCCTTCCAGTAGCCCGAGATGATCGACGGCTCCACGTCGTGACCGGCGTCGATGAGCCACTGGATGGCATCGGTGATCTCCAGTTCGCCCCGCCACGACGGTTTGAGGTCCGCCACCGCCTCGTGCACCGCCGGGGTGAACAGGTAGACGCCGACAAGGGCGAGGTCGCTCTTCGGCTCGCTCGGCTTCTCCACAAGCGCGACGACCCGGCCGCCGGCGTCCAGCTCGGCGACGCCGAACTGGCGCGGGTCAGACACCCGGGTCAGCATAATCTGCGCGCTCGGCCGCCGCGCCCGGAAGCGCTCGACCAGGCCCTCGATGCCGCCCACAACGAAGTTGTCGCCGAGATACATGACGAAGTCGTCGTCGCCGAGGTAATCGCGGGCGATCAGCACGGCGTGCGCCAGCCCGAGCGGCGCCTCCTGACGGAGATAGGTGACCTGCAGGCCGAACCGGGAGCCGTCGCCGACCGCCGCCTCGATCTCGGCGTGCATGTCGCCGACGACGATGCCGACCTCACGGATGCCGGCCGCCGCGATCGACTCCAGGCCGTAGAAGAGCACCGGCTTGTTGGCCACCGGGACCAGTTGCTTGGCCTGCGTGTGCGTGATGGGCCGCAGGCGGGTTCCGGATCCGCCGGCCAGGACGAGCGCCTTCACCTCAGTAGGCCCCGTCGCCGCGGGTGACCGCCGACCACGTCTTCCAGAGCACCTGGAGGTCCAGCATCAGCGACCAGTTCTCCACGTAGCGCAGGTCGAGCCGGACCGACTCGTCCCACGACAGATCGGACCTGCCGCTGACCTGCCACAGGCCCGTCATGCCCGGCTTGACGACGAGGCGACGGCGCACGTCCACCCCGTACTGCTCGACCTCGGACGGCAGCGGCGGACGCGGGCCTACGAGGGACATCTCGCCCCGCAGCACGTTGATGAGCTGGGGCAGCTCGTCGAGCGAGTGACGGCGCAGAACGGCCCCCACGCGGGTGATCCTTGGATCGTTCCTAATCTTGAACAACACTCCGTCCGACTCGTTGTCGTCAAGAAGGACCTGCCGCATCTTCTCGGCACCCACCACCATCGTCCGGAACTTGAGCACCTGGAACTCGCGGCCGTGCCGGCCGACCCGGGTCTGCTTGAAGAGTGCGGGACCGGGGCTCGTGAGGCGGATCGCGATGGCGATGGCGAGCATCGGCATCGCCAGGATCGCCAGCATGACCGCCGCGACCACCTTGTCGAAGACGCTCTTCACGAGCTGGCCGGTGCCGTCGAGGTCAGGGTGCTGCACATGGAGGAGCGGCATCCCGGCGACCGGCCGCACGCTCACCCGGGGTCCCGCGACGTCCATGAGGGCCGGGGCGACGAACAGCTCGGCGCCTCTCGACTCGATGCCCCACGCGAGGCGGCGCAGCGCGGCGCCGTCCAGTTCGGGGCAGGCCAGGACGGCCACGGCGTCGGCGGACACCTTGTCGACCACCGCCGCCACGTCGGTGAAGTCCCCGAGCACGGGGATGTCGTCGACGTCGAGAAGCCGGCCGTGGTCCTGCGGGTTCGGCAGGCACGCGGCGACGACGCGCATCCCGTGGTACGGCTGCCGCCGCAGTTGCATGACGAGGTCGAGAACGGCCGCGCCGTGCCCGACCGCGACGACGCGGCGCATGTACTCGCCGCGGGCGCGGGACCGGTGCAGGCGCTTGCGCATCCGGTGGCGGAACACCAGGGTGACGAACGTCGCGAGCGGCACCATGGCCATGACGTAGCTTCTGGCCACGGTGGTCTGCGTGACGTACGCCCCGATCGCGACCGTCGCGACGAGTCCGAAGCCGCCCTGCGCGACGGCGCGGAACTCCTCGGTCCCCTCGCCGTGCGTGCTCCTGCGGTAGCTGCCGACCAGGCTCATGACGCCGGGCCAGAGGATGGTCAAGGTGATGCCGAAAATGAGGTCCACCACGGGTATGAACGCGCCGAGCGCGAGCCGTGTCCCCTCGACCACACCGAACGCGGAGATCGAACACACCAGGTCACCGGCCATCAGCAGCCTGAAGTAGGCCGCCGTCGCCATGCTGGTGTATCTCCGTTGCTCGACGTGCGTGGTGACAGTTCGCGCCGGGGCCGACCCCAACCGCGTCTCCATCTATCACGCCCCTAGTAGCCGGACTTTGCAGACTTGACGCCTGTTCCGCCCCACAGGTTGACCTGAAGCACAGCCGCTTCATCGCCTGCTATCCGACTTTGATATTAAAGAGCGATCTACGCCTACGGAACGGTAGCTCCTGTCCACATTTGGCCGCCGTGACACTCTCGGAATGACTTGACGGAACGGTCCAAAAGTGCCCACCTTCGATGGGCTTGGAGAACGGACGTCCGAAGTACGCACCCCCGTAACCTGCCGAAATACACTCCACATGTGGGGCCGCGGGCCGCCCGGGCGACCGGGGGCCGGTCGACGCAGGTGGCGTACCTGCGCGTACCCGCGCGCGGCTTCGCGACGCCCTCCCGGAGGCCGAGCCTGAACCGATCACGGCGTCCGATACCGGCCCGTCTGTAACACACCTCCGGGCGGCCGAATGCGGGCCGGATCGCACGCCGGGGGTTTCCGCCCATGTCGCACACGCCGCCAGCGCCAGTCCGTAAACCCGCCATATCCCACAAGTCGCCCGCATTGCCGTTGAATATGTCAGTACGCGTTGATTGAAAGGATCATGGGAGGGCGGCCGGGAGTTCTAGTCGTATTCCAGGTCGGGGAGAGGGGAGGGCGGCTCCGGGCTGCGCCACACGACGACGTAGTCCGACCGCGCGCTCGCGACCGCAGTGCTCAGGCGTTCGAGGTCGAAGTCGGGCAGGTAGCGCAACCGGGCCAGGAAGTTCGCGTCCGTTGCCGAGTGCGGCACCACGCATCCCTCGCCCTCACGGTCGAGAAGGACGATGAAGACGTCCTCCGGGTGGCCGGGCGGCTCCTTCTCGCCGTGGCCGCCGACGCGCACCTCGACGACGTCCTCCCAGGCGAGGGCCTCGACGCTGCCGTCGGCGTAGTGACGTGTCACGCCTTCTTCGGTGACGTACACATAGGTGTCCGGCACAGGGTTGCCGTGCATGGCCGCGATTGTGACGACTTCGAGCCGCATGGTGCAAGGGAATCGGCACCCGAGAGAGCGGCGCAAGGGAATCGGCGCCCGAGAGAGCAGTGCAAGGGAATCCGGATCCGAGAGCGCGGCGTGGAATCAGGTGTGCCGCCACCGCAGGTGCTCGCGCACCGCGCGGACGGCCGCGTCCGCCGGTCCCTCGGTGATCACGCGCAGCAGCGCGGCGTGCTCCGTGGCGAGCTCGCGGGGATCCTCGTACGCGTGCCTGAGCCCGACCAGCCCGAGCCTCGTCTCGGCCGCGAGCGTGGCGTACAGGCGTTCGAGGCGGGGGCTGCCGACGGCGGCGACGAGCGCCTCGTGCAGCGCCATGTGCTCGGCCACCACGGCCGCCCAGGGCGCGCCGGCCGGCAGGCCGGACAGGCGGTCCAGCGCCTCCTCCGCCGCCGTCACGCGGCGCCCGGCGACGGCCTGCGCCATCAGCTCCTCCAGTGGCGCGCGCACGTACATGAGGTCGGCGAGGTCGGCGGAGGTGAGCACCGGGACGTACGCGCTGCGGTTGCGCTCGCGCCGCAGCAGTCCCTCGTGGACGAGCAGCGCCAGCGCCTCCCGCACGGTGGGCCGGGCCACGCCGTAGCGGGCGGACAGCTCCTGCTCGGGCAGCGCGGCCCCCGGCTCGATGTCCCCGGACAGCACCCGCTCGCGCAGCGCGGCGGCGAGCGCCTCGACGGTGGAGACGGGTCTCAGGGTGGTCACGTGCCGAGCCTAGTGGGGGCTCCGGGCCGGCGCCCTCGGCGTCCCGGGTGCCGCGATGTCCGTACGCGTCCGGGCGGGCAGCGCCACCACGACCAGCCCGAGGGCGAGCAGCACGAGACCGGCCCACGAGACGAGCGACAGGTGCTCGCGCAGCGCCACGACGCCCAGCAGGGCCGCGACGGCGGGCTCGGCCAGCGCGAGCGTGGCCGCCGTGGCGACGGGTGTGGTGCGCAGGCCCCGGCCGTACAGGAGGTAGGCCAGCCCGGTCGTGGCGCAGCCGAGGTAGAGCGCGGTGAGCAGGCCGCCCGGGCTCGCGAGCCAGCCCGGCCCGGTCAGGGCGAGGACCGGCAGCATGAGCACGGCCGCGCCGCCGAACATGACGCCCATGACGATCCCCGACTCCATGCCCCTGCCGATGGCGCGGGCCGCCACGACCGCGTAGAAGGCGTACAGGAGCCCGCCGAGGAGGGCGAGCGCGACGCCGCCGGCGTCCACCCCGCCCGTTCCCCGCCCGCCGGTGACGAGCACCGCGCATCCGGCCACCGCGGCGGCCGTGGCGAGCGCCCAGCGCCCGCTCGGCCGCTCGTGCCCGACGATCCAGGACAGCAGCCCGGTGAAGACCGGCCCGCTGCCGATGGCCACCACGGTGCCGACCGCCACGCCCGTCCTGCCGACGGCGGCGAAGTAGCACAGCTGGTAGGCGGCGACCGCGGCGGCTCCGAAGATCAGCGACCAGCGCAGCGGAACGTTCCGGCCAGGGGTGCGGCGGTGCGCGGCCAGCGCCAGCGCGCCCAGCAGGGCCCCGCCGAGCACGAGGCGGGCCGCGGCCAGCGAGACGGAGCCGGCGGTGGCGAGGGTGCCCACGGTGCCCGCGGTCCCCCACAGGACGGCCGCCGCGACCACGGCGAGCGGGCCCGATCGTGAGTTCATGCGAGGATTGTCTGACAACTAGACAGCGCTGAGCAAGCAATTTCCCCCCGCAACGTCGAGACTGTCCCGATATGGGGCTGTGGCCCAAGTCGTTAGGAACGATCCCTGGTGACAGGACTCACGGATTGCTATGGTTTCGCCACTGTTAACACATATGTAACCGACGGGCAGGTCTAATGGCTGGTCGGAAACGGTCCATCCGCTTCAAGATATTCGCGATTCTGCTGGTGCCTGTGACCGCCCTGGTGGTGATCTGGGGATTCGCCGCCAAGCTGACCATCGAGCAGGGGCAGCAGCTCCTGCGCATTCAGAAGGTCTATGACAACGTCGTCTCCCCCGTCGGTCAGGCCATCAACGAGCTGCAGACCGAGCGGTTCGTGTCGGTGAGCTACCTCGCCTGGCGCACCTCCTCGCTGCGCACCGATCTCCAGGTGCAGCGCCGCAAGACCGACGCCTCCGCCGTCCTGCTGACCCGCCTGTCGGAGGAGGCCAGGGACGAGACGCCGCCCGCCATGTGGGACCGGCTCCAGGACCTGATCCGGCAGATGGAGCGGCTCGACATCCTGCGCGGCCAGATCGACGACCATCGGCTCACCCGCCTCGACGCGATCGAGGAGTACAGCTCGGTCGTCGAGACCGCCCACCAGGTCTACGACCGGCTGATGATCTCCCCGGACATCGACATCATCGAGCAGGCCAAGGCGCTCATCCTGGTCACCCGCAGCCGCGAGCTGGTCAGCCAGCAGTCCGCGCTCGTGCTGGGCGCGCAGGCGGCCGGGCGGATGACGCAGGACGAGCGCGACGCCTTCTCGGGCATGGTCGGCAAGCGCCGCCTGCTCTACCAGCTCGGCACGAGCCAGCTCAACGCCGACCTGCTCAGGCAATACGGCGCGCTGAACTCCGCCCCGGTCTACACGGCGTTCGTCGCCCTGGAGGACGACGTGATCTCCCGGGTGCGGCCCGGCCAGCCGCTCCCACCGGAGGCCATCGCCTGGCCGACGACGGCCCAGGCCCTGACCCGCCAGCTCACCGAGACGACCGACACCGCCGCCGCCGCGACCGCCGCCAGTGCCGCGCCGCTGGCGCGGAGCGTGCTCTGGGACATCGGCATCGTCGGCGGGCTCGGCCTGGCGGCCGTGCTCGCGACCGCGTTCATCTCCTTCCGGTTCGCCCGTACGGTGACCGGCGAGCTGATCGCCCTGCATCAGGCCGCGGCCGACCTGGCCGGGCGGCGGCTGCCCGACCTCGTACGGCGGCTGCGGCGCGGCGAGGACGTCGACGTGACGGCCGAGACGCCGCCGGTGGTCCGCACGAGCAGCACCGTCGAGGTCGAGAACCTCGGCCGCGCGTTCAGCTCGGTGCAGCACACCGCGATCGAGGCGGCCGTCGGTCAGGCCGAGCTGCGCAAGGGCGTCAACAAGGTCTTCCTGAACCTGGCCAGGCGCAGCCAGTCGCTGCTGCAGCGCCAGCTCGGCATGCTGGACGGCCTGGAGAAGGAGATCAACGACCCCGACCTGCTGGAACGGCTGTTCGGCGTCGACCACCTCACCACCCGCATGCGCCGCCACGCCGAGGGCCTGATCATCCTGTCCGGCGCCGTCCCCGGCCGCGGCTGGCGCAGACCGGTCCGGCTGTACGACGTGGCCCGCGCCGCCACCGAGGAGGTGGAGGACTACCTGCGGGTGGACGTGAACATGCCGCACGGCTACTCCCTCGCCGGCAGCAGCGTCACCGACGTCGTCCACCTGCTCGCCGAGCTGATCGAGAACGCCACGGTCTTCTCCCCGCCGCAGACCCGCGTGCAGGTCAGGGGAGAGCCGGTCGCCCGGGGCTTCGCCATCGAGATCGAGGACCGCGGGCTCGGCATCCCCCAGGAGGAGCTGGCGCACCTCAACGCGCGGCTCGCCGACCCGCCGGAGTTCGACCTGGCCGACAGCGACAGGCTCGGGCTGTTCGTCGTCGGGCTGCTGGCCCGGCGGCACAACATCCGCGTCTCCCTCCGCACCTCGCCGTACGGCGGGACGAGCGCCGTGCTCCTGCTCCCGCAGGAGATCGTGGTGGAGAACGACACCAGGGAGCCGGTGGTCGAGCGGCTCGCCCAGCCGGACACCCCGCCTCCCGCCCCGGCCCTCACGCCGCCGATCGGCGGCGGCGCCCAGGACTCCCTCCCCCGCCGGGTGCGGCAGGCCAGCCTGGCGCCGCAGCTCAAGGAGGAGCGGGGCGACCTGTACTCCTCCTTCCGCGCGGGCTGGCAACGCGGTCAGGAGGACTCGTGACCGCGCACGAGGACGGACCGCTGCTGCGCCCCTACACGCTCACCCGTGGCCGCACCCGGCCGAGCGGGCCCGACTTCGACCTGATGACCGTCATCAGGACGGCTCCCGCGGCCTACAGCGGGGTCTCCGGGCTGGCCCCCGAGCACTGGCGGATCCTGCAGCTGTGCCGGGTTCCGCTGTCCGTGGCCGACCTGGCCTCGGAGCTCGGCCTGTCGCTGAACGTCGTACGCATCCTGCTGGGCGACCTGCGGGACCAGGGGCTGATCACCGCGCGGCCGCAGGCGACGGTCGCCCAGTTGCCCGAGGAGCGCATCCTCCGCGAGGTGATCCAGGGACTCCAGGCGCTGTGAGGCGTCAGGAGTCCTCCCCGCAGGACTCGATCAGCCGCTGCACGTGCCAGCGGGCCGGTGTCGTCAGCTCGTCGGCGTAGCGGTCCAGCAGGGCCGCGCACGCCACCGCGTCGGCGGTCTCGACCGGCGGCAGGACGAGGATCTCCTCCTCGCCGTCCAGAACGAGGCCGCCCCGCACGCCGAACGTCCCCTCACCGACCGCGACGGCGGTCTCGAACACGAGGTCGTGCCCCGGGAGCGCCAGCGCGGCGCCGAGCCGTACGGCGGGCCCGGCCAGGTCGGAGACGGGCTCGGCGCGGACGTGGGGGAAGAAGTCGCGGGAGACGGACCGCCCCATCTCGCTGAACCGCGCCGCCGTTCGCATCAACGCGTTCAGAAGTTCGGCGGCGGCCTGACTGTTGGCGTCCACTCCCGCAGGGTAGATCACGGAAAATTGCGGTTTGGCCAAATTATTAGGTTGGACCGGAGATCTGGCCGGAAAGGGCGGCCTCAGCGGAAGGCGTAGCACTCCACCTCGGCCCGGCGGCGGGTCAGCCCTCCGCTCACCGACTCCTCGACGCAGGCGCGCTGCGGGGCGCTGAGTTCGAGCACGCCGCAGACGCTGACCCCGGAGTAGGTGCGGCAGTCGAGGGCCGGGTTGAACTCGCCCACCGTGTATTGCTCACGCGCCTGCGTGCGGCAGCGCTGCCGGTCCTCCTTCGTCTTCGCGTAGCGACACTGGCCGATGAGGATGTCGTACTGCTCCTGGCTCACCTCCTGGCGCTGCACACCCCCTTTGGGCGGTGCGGGCGCCTTCGGTGCACTCCCGGCCCACTGGCCGGTCTCCGGGTGGCCGCCGGTTTCGGTGGCCACCGACGCGACTGCGGCGACCGTGCCGAGCATGGTCATCGCAGCGAGCACGGCGACAGCGACGATCTTTCTCATGGCGATCCTCCCGGTCAGGAACGTACCCACGGGCGAACGGCCGCTCCCCGCGCCGCGCGGTGCCTCACATGCACGGTCGTGACCGGGCGTCTCGCCGTAGCGACGCCAGCACTACGCACGGTAAATAAATCATTGCCAAGTGTGACAGAAGACGATCAAGGGTAGGTGTGGTCACGGAACCGACGGGGACGGCGATCACGCCATTCACACCCGATTCCTGGTTCGAAATCCGGTCATTTCCGATAAGACGGAGCTTTTACGTGCGATTTGTTCACGCAATCACGACAGGTGCGCTGGTTCTCACCGGGCTCACGGTCACCGGCGCGGGCGCGCTGGCCGACGACGGCCCGCAGACCACGTCACCGACGGTCGTCGACGGCTATCAGATCGTGACGTTGCCCAACGCGAACGTGCCGAACTTCACCCGGCGCACCGTCTACTGCCCTCCGGGCAAGCGCGCCGTGGGCGGCGGCGGCGAGGCGCAGGGCGGCGACGCGATTCTCGTGGGCAGCTTCCCCACCCCGGACGGCACCGGATGGACCGCACTCGGCCGGCAGAACCACTACGACACCGTCGGCATCAGCGTCTACGCCATCTGCGCCGACGCCTGATCCATCAAGAAGCACTCAGGCGCGACGGCGCCGGGCTCGCGGCCGGCCCGGTCGAACAGCTCACACCACGCAGGCCGGGCAGAGCCCCCGCCCACGTCGCCGAGCGCCGGGGAAAACGGAGATGACCGTGGAAGCCCGCACCGCCCCCGGCCGGCCCCTCTGATCACGGCCGTCACACCGATGCCGTACGGCTCCTCAGCCGTCTGCGAGGGCGCGCAGGGCCGGGCGGAGCGTCTCGGCGATCCGTTCCGGGGACGCGTCACGCAGGGCCGTGAGGCCGAGCAGCTGGTGAGCGATCGTCACGCCCAGCATCATGCTGACCATCAGCGCCGCCCGCAGCTCGGCGTCGCCGGCGTCGAGCGCGCCCGCCAGTTGCGCCACCTGCGCGTCGAGCCTGCCGCGCACATCCTCGGCGGCGTCGGGATGGGTGAGCATGGAGCGCATCATCGCCACCGTCGCCTGCGGCAGCGGCCCCGTCTTCATGCCGATCCTGCCCAGCAGCTCCTCGACCGGCTCCAGCTCGCCGTCGAGCGGCGGGATCGACGGGATCCGCACGGCCTGCTCGAACAGCTCCTGCTTCGATCCGAAGTACTGCATGACCAGGGCCGGATCGACCTCGGCGGCGGCCGCCACGGCCCGGATCGTCGTGCGCTGGAAGCCGCGCTCGGCGAAGATCGCGCGCGCGGCGGACATGATGCGCTCCTCGGTGCGGCGCCGGCGCTCTGCCCGGCTCGTCGGCGTCCCCTCCACGCGTCGACTCTACCGGTGTTGACCCGATCGGCCCGTTCGCTCTACAGTCGTTGAGTCAACAACTGTTGAGCGAAACGCTCGAATGATCGGAGTGAACCGATGCCACTCACCGCACGCGAGGTCCTGGCCCGCTATCACCGGGCGATGGCCGACAGGTCGGCCGACGACCTCGCCGACCTCTACGCCGCCGACGCCCTGCACACGTTCCCGTTCCGGACGCCGCTGTTCCCCGCCCGCCTGGAGGGGCGGGAGGCGGTCCGCGCCCTCTATCGGGCGGCGTGGGGCGCGACCCCCGTACGGATCGCCGAGATCCACGACGTCGTCGTCCACGAGGCGGCCGACCCCGAGGTCGTCATCGGGGAGTGGGAGGGCACCGGCACGATCGAGCCGGACGGCCGGCCGTTCCGGGCCACGGGCCTGCTGACCCTGCGCGTACGGAACGGCGAGATCGTGGATGCACGCGACTACATGGACGTGTTCGGCACCTATCACGCGATGGGCCGGCTGAAGGACGTCGTGGCCGCCGCGGAGAGCGCCACCGCCACGGCCTGATCGGGGTCACCCGCCCGCGAGCGCGGCCACAATGGTGCCCATGACGATCTCGGGGACCGTGGTCCGCCGGGCGGAAGCGGCGGACGCCGCGGCCCTCGTCCGCCTGCGCGCCGTGATGCTGGAGGACATGGGGGCGGACGTCGGAGACGAGAGCGCGCCCTGGCGGGCGGCGGCCGAGGCGTGGTTCGTCCGGCGGCTGGGCGATCCGGGGGACTTCGCCGCGTTCGTGGTGGACGACCCGGAGCTCGGCGTGGTGAGCTGCGCGGCGGGCACCTGTGACTCCCACGCGCCGGGGCCGACGAACCCGAGCGGCCTGCAGGGCCACGTCTTCAACATCTGCACCGACCGGCGCCGCCGCCGGCTCGGCCTCGCCCGCGCCTGCCTCGACGCGCTGCTCGCCTGGTATCGCACCGAGACCGAGGTCCGGACGATCGACCTCAACGCCACGCCGTACGGGATCGAGCTGTACCAGTCGCTCGGGTTCGACGCGCCCCGCTATCCGGCCCTCCAACTGCGGCTGGGCCCGCCGCTCGGCCGCGGTTTCGCCGCTCGCTAGAGGTCGGGGCGGTAGCGCACGGTGCGGTGCGCCGGCACATAGCCGAACGCGTCCTTGATGGCCCGCATGTGCGCGTCGCCGTCGGCGGTGCCGGCGAGCAGCCCGCCGAGGTCCGGGTGGCGTCCTCGCCCACCTCGGCCGGACCCCCGCCCCTGCTCACGATCACGGGAGCGGCAGGCCCCGGTAGAGGGCCTACGGCAGGAGCAGGGCGCCGCCGCCCGGCGCGCGGCCCCTGTAGATCCGGATGTTCGCCCTCCCCGCCGACGAGTCCTGAGAAGCTCACACGGCTCCTGAGCCCCTGAGCTCACACGGCCCAGCGCGTGAGCTGGGTTATCGTGAAAATGCCACCAATAGACATCAATGTCCGCATTCGTAGTGCCGATCGCGGCGCACGCATCAACGGCCGCTCTCGACAGGGGGAAGGGAACGTCCGATGTCCGAAGTGCTCCTGGCCGTGGACAGGCTGAGGCAGGCCACCAACCGTCATGACCTCGACGCCTTGGCGCAGTGCTTCGACGAGCGGGCCGTTCTGGTGTCCCCCGACGGCATCGCCGAGAGCCGGGAGGAGATCACCTCCTATTACCGCCAGTGGCTGGAGGCGTACCCCAACATGGTGATCACTCCGCAGTCGGTGACCATGTTCGGCGACACCGTGGCGGCGGAGTTCACGATCACCGGCACCCACAAGGGACCGCTTCTCTTCCCCGGCGGGGAGGTTCTCGAACCGACCGGGCGGTCCGTCCTCCTGCGCTCGTGCAGCTTCTCCACTGTGGAGGACGGGCTGATCGTCAGCCACCGGCTCTTCTACGACCAGTTGGAGGTGGCGGCCCAGCTCGGCGGCCATCTCTGTCTCGACGGCAACTCCCCGTAGTGCTCCGTCACGACGCGGCGGCGTGTGCCCGCCCGGCGCCGGCCACCCGCGTACGGACCCGCCGGGCGCGGGCCGGGGGCGCGAGCGCGAGCAGCAGCAGGAGCGCGCAGGCCCAGGCGAACCAGTCGCCGAACCTCGTGTAGAGCGTGCCGGCCGAGCGGGCGGGCAGCGTCGCGATGACGGACACGACCGGCGCGTCGGCGCTGTGCGCCTCGGCCAGGATCCGGCCGTTGGGGTCGCTCACGACCAGGTCGCCGTCGCGCGCCGCGCGGGCCACCGTGAGCCCGTTCTCGACGCCCCGGGTGACCGCCATCCTCCCGTGCAGCCACCGGTCGCGGTCGAAGTCCCAGGCGGGCACGAACATCGTCGTGGCGCCGCTCCTGCGGTAGTCGCGCACCAGGCCGGGCAGGTCCAGATCGAAGCAGATCGCGATCCCCCAGCGGGAGCCCGAACCGGGCACGAAGGCATCTCGGTCCCCGGGCCGGAAGTCGCTTTCCAGCCCCGGGATGAGGTGGCGCTTGAAATACTCCACCGGCCGGCTCCCGTCGGCGGGCACGTCGACGGCCACGTTGCGCAGGCCGCCCGCCCCCGTGAGGACCAGCCCGGCGATGATGTCGACATGGTGGTCGGCGGCGAGCCGCGCCAGCGGCTCCACCAGCTCGGGCAGCGTCGCCTCGTCGGCGGCGAAGACCTTCTCCGGCATGACCACGACCCGTGCGCCGCGTTCGGCGAGTTCCGGGATCCGCGCCGTGTACGTCCCGAGCAGGGCGCGTCCCTCCGCCGAGTCGACCGCGACCCAGCCGCCCCGGTCGGCGGCGAGCAGCGCCACCTTCTCCGCGCCCGGCCCGTCCCCGCCCGGGCCGTCCTCGTACGGCGTGCGCAGCCGCCAGGCGCCGTACCCCGCCGCAAGGGCCAGGACGACCACGGCGGTCGCCCCGATCCGCAGCCGCCCGGCCGCCCCCGGGGCGAGCAACACGGCGACGGCCGCGGGAGCCCCGAGGACCAGGAAGGTGATCCCCCATGGTCCGGTGACCGAGACGGTCTGCAACACCGGCAGGACGTCGGCCTGGGTGTAGGCCAGGCTCCACCACGCCCCGTTCGGCGACAGCACCGAGACCGCCCACTCGACGACGACCCAGGCCGCCGGCACGA
Source organism: Microbispora sp. CSR-4 (assembly GCF_008033685.1). Lineage (NCBI taxonomy): Bacteria > Bacillati > Actinomycetota > Actinomycetes > Streptosporangiales > Streptosporangiaceae > Microbispora > Microbispora sp. CSR-4. The sequence continues at coordinate 48,884 of NZ_VJVX01000005.1, read as the reverse complement.
CGGCGGCGGCCGACAGCGGACGGCCCCGCAGCATCAGCGCCCGTGACAGCAGGACGACCAGCCCGAACAGCAGCGCCGACCCGACGAGCATCGACACGACCATCGGCGGCGGAATCCGCACCGTGCCGAGGAAGTAGCCCCACATCGCCGTCTCACCGCCGAGCCACGCGGCCGACGCCGCGACGAACGCGGTGCGGGCGCCGGCGCGATGAGCGAGGACGAGCACCGGCAGCGGTGCGAGCCAGGTGACCCAGGGCACCGGCGTGAGCCCGGTGCCGAAATGGAACAGCGTCGCGGACAGCGCCGTGGCGGCGAGCGCCACCACCGGACGCCGAATCGGTGGATTCATCGAGCGGCCTCCTTCTCCAGCCGCCCCGACCCTCCGGCATCCGGCCTCGGCGCACATCACCGGCGAGAGCGAACCGGGTGCCGGTCGCGAGGACCGGAACCGCTCGGAGCCTGGTGGCATCGCGTCTCACTCGAAGGAGTGAGACGGTCATCGCCCGGGCGGTGGAGGCGGCCGCGGGCGTGGCCCGAATACCCTTGCCGGGTTCCCTCCGACAACCTCCGGAGCCGGTCAATGCGGGCGAGCATCCTCAGCCATTCGAGGGCCGACGTCGCGATCGCCGTCGTCGTCACCGTGATGACGGTGACGCCCGTGCTCGTCCCCCATCGGCAGCCGTGGTGGGCCGTGGCGCTCGCCGTGCTGATGTCGGTGCCCGTGCTGTGGCGGCGCCGCGCCGTCCTGTCCGCCGGGGCGGTCGTGGGCTGCGCCACGACGGCCTTGTCGATCGCGATGAAGTCGCTGCCGCACTCCGGGGCTCTGATGCTGCTGCTGCCGTACGGCGTGCTGGTGTGCACCTACACGTTCGCGGCGGCGGATCTGTCCCGGGTGCGGCGCGCCGTGGGCATCGCGGGTCTCGCCGCCGGGGTCGCCGTGTCGCTCGTCGTCCCGCACGAGAACCTGGAGACCTACCGGTATCTCCTCACCGCCATCGTCGCCGCGTACGCCCTCGGCGTGGGCGCACGCGCCCGGCGGGCCGGCCGGGACGCCGAACGGGAGCGCGAGGCCCGCATCCGCGAGGAACGCGCCGCCGCCGTCGCACGCGAACGCACCCGGATCGCCCGCGACATGCACGACATCGTGACCCATTCGGTCGGTCTCATGGTGATCCAGGCGGAGACCGGCCCGCTGGTCGTGCGCGATCACCCGGAGAAGGCCGAGGCGGTCTTCGAGGCGATCGCGGCGGCCGGGCGCGACGCGATCGGCCAGCTCCGCCTGATCCTCGGCGCGCTGCGCGCGGGCGAGACACCCGGCGGCCCGGCTCTTGCCCGGGGGCCGCAGCCGGGGCTCGACGCTCTGCCCGGCCTGCTGGACAACGCCCGCCGGGCGGGCCTGGAGGTCTCCGCCGACGTACGCGGCGAGCCGCGCCGCCTGCCCTCCGACGTGGACATCGCCGCATATCGGATCATCCAGGAGGCGCTGACCAACACGATCCGGCACGCCGGAGCGAGCGCCGTCCGGGTGGGGCTCCGCTGGTCCGGTGACACCCTGGACGTCGAGGTCGCCGACAACGGGCGGGGCACGCGGGAGCCGCGGGAGGGACACGGCATGATCGGGATGCGGGAGCGGGTCGCGGCGTGCGGCGGCCGCCTGGCCGTACGGGCCGGAAACCCGGGTCTCACCGTCACCGCGACCCTGCCGATCGGCTGACGGCATGCTGCGCGTGCTCGTCGCCGACGACCAGGACCTGTTCCGCGGCGGCTTCGCGATGATCCTCGACGCCCACGACGACATCACAGTGGTCGGCGAGGCGGCCGACGGCGCGGAGGCCGTCGCGAAGGCGGTCGAGCTGGAGCCCGACGTGGTGCTCATGGACATCCGCATGCCCGGCATGGACGGCGTCGAGGCCACCGGCGAGGTGTGCCGCAGGACCGGCGCGAAGGTGCTGGTCCTGACGATGTACGACGTCGACGAGTACGTCTGCGACGCCCTGCGCGCCGGGGCCAGCGGCTTCCTGCTCAAGGACGTGCGCCGCGACGACCTCGCGCGCGCCGTCCGCCTGGTCGCGGGCGGGGAGTCGCTGCTGGCCCCGGCGATCACCCGGCGCCTGATCGCCGAGTTCGTCGGCCGTGGCCGCGCCCGCCCCCGGCTGCGGCAGCGACTCGGCGAGCTGACCGACCGGGAGATGGACACGCTGCGCCTGCTCGCCCGCGGCCGGTCGAACGCCGAGATCGCCGCGGAGCTGGTGGTCACCGAGCACACGGTCAAAAGTCACGTGAGCAACCTGCTGACGAAACTCGACCTGCGCGACCGCGCCCAGGCCGTCGTCTTCGCGTACGAATCCGGCCTGGTGGTCGCCGGTGATCAGGAAATGCCGTGAACCGCGCGCGTGTGATCACGCCGTGAATATTTCACCGGATCCGGCGACGAGCGGCGGGCCTCGGGCCGAGTTTTCCGAGGTGCCGCGCGATCCCGGCTGATTCGTCCGGAACGGGATATTTCCGCTTCGGCGAATCGTGTACACGAGCCGGGCCATTGCCGAGTCTGGGGAGCGTCGGCCCCCATGCGCGAACCCATGCTCGCGAACCCGGGCGCGAAACCCGTGTTCGCGGACCCGTGCTCACGAGCCCGGGCGCGAAACCCGTGTTCGCGGACCCGGGCTCACGAACCCCGGGCTCACGAACCCGGGCGCGCGCCGGAACGGGCGCCGGCACGCCAGAGCCGGTCACCGCACCCCTGGAGACGACCCCATGCCCTTCGGCCACCAACGGTTCGCCCGCAGGATCCTGACGGCCGCCGCGGCGGCCCTCCCCATCGCGGCGGCGGCCGTGGCGACACCGGTGCTGGGCGCCGCGTCCGCCGACGCCGCCGTCACCTGCCAGGTGACCTACACGAGCACCCAGTGGGGCACGAACTCGGGCGGCTTCACGGCCGGGGTCGAGGTCAGGAACACCGGCGAAGCCCTGACCGGCTGGAAGCTGACGTTCACCTTCCCCGGCTCGCAGAAGCTCACGCAGGGCTGGTCGGCCCGGTGGACCCAGTCCGGCAACCGCGTCGTCGCCGACAACGAGCCGTGGAACGGCGCGGTGACGTCCGGCGGGACGTTGTACCTCGGGTTCAACGGCTCCTGGACAGGGAGCAACCCGCCGCCGACGGACTTCGCCTTCAACGGCGTGCCCTGCGAGGTCGTCGTGCCGGGCACGTCGCCCAGCCCGAGCCCGTCCCCCAGCCCGAGCCCCAGCCCGAGCCCCAGTCCGAGCCCCAGTCCGAGCGGGGACGTGCCGGTGGACAACCCGTTCCTCGGCGTCCAGGGGTACGTCGACCCCGATTGGGCGGCCGATGTGGAATCCTCCGCCACGCGGGTGGACGACGCGACCGCGCGGAAGATGCGCGGCCTGGAGCAGACGCCCACGGCGATCTGGCTGAACCGCATCGCGGACGTCATCGGTGGCTCCGGAGTCACCCGTACGCTGAAGGACCATCTCGACACCGCCGTCGAGCAGGGGGCCGGCTACATCACGCTCGTCCTCCACGACCTGCCCGACCGCGACTGCCGGTCGCTGGTCTCCAACGCCGAGCTGCACACTCAGGAGGACGGCCTCAACCGCTACAAGGCGGAGTTCGTGGACCCCATCGCCGCCCTCCTGGCCAGGCCCGAATATCGCGACCTGCGCGTCGCCGCCGTCATCGAGCCGCGCGCCCTGATCGATCTCATCGTTGGGCAATACAGCATCTATCCATGCGACCAGGCGGCGGCGTCGGGCGTCTACGTGACGGGCATCCGCTACGCCCTCGACAAGCTCGCGCCCCTGCCCAACGTCTACACCTACCTCGACGCGGGCAGCGCGGGATGGGGCGGCTGGGACGAGAACTTCAACGCGCTCACGAACCTGATCACCGACACCGTGCGCGGCACGGCGGCCGGCCTGAACAGCCTGGACGGCATCGCCACGAACGTCGCCGACTACGTCCCCCTCGTGGAGCCCTTCCTGACCGACGCGAACCAGACCGTGGCCGGTCAGCCGATCAAGCTGAGCAGGTTCATCGACTGGAACCCCTACCTGAACGAACGGGACTACGCCGTCGCGATGCGGACCGCCCTGATCGCCAAGGGCTTCTCCGCCGCGCTCGGCGTGGTCGTCGACACCTCCCGCAACGGCTGGGGCGGGCCCGACCGGCCCACCGCGGTGAGCACCTCGCTCGACGTCAACACCTTCGTCGATCAGAGCCGCATCGACAGGCGTCCGTCGCGGGCCGCGATGTGCAACCAGAAGGGCGCGGGACTGGGAACGCGGCCGGTCGCCGCTCCCGCCCCCGGCGTCGACGCCTACCTGTGGATCAAGCGGCCCGGCGAGTCGGACGGCGCGGGCGGGCCGATCCTGCCCGAGGGTTCCGACCGGCTGCTCGACAGCACGTGCGACCCCAACGGCTCCCTCGGGCCCGTGTCGGACTCGATCCGGCCGACCGGCGCCCTCCCCAACGCGCCGCTGCCGGGCGACTGGCACCACGAGCAGTTCGTGATGCTGGTCGACAACGCCTACCCGGCGCTGTGAGCACGCGGCGCGTTCTCACCTGTCCACCCGGCCCAGGAGCACCTGCGCGTCGGCGCTGATCGGCGCCTGGGCCGAGGTGTCCACCTGCGAGGTGATGTCGATGCCGTTCCCGAACTGACTCCACAGGCCGAGAATGGCCGCCGCCCGCGCGACGATGAGCGCGATCCCGCTGCCCGCCGCACCGAGCCGGTAGACGACGGCCGCCGGAGTCAGCCGCGACGCGAGACCGCCCGGGCGGGTCTGGGGGTCCGCGCGTCCATGGGGACGGCCATGACGGTCAGCACCCATGACGGTCAGCACCAGGAACAGCAGCAGCACCCGCACGACCGACCACCCGTACGCGATCGCTCCCGAAGGGTGAGTCGCGCGGAAGGCCGCATAGGTTACGGATCTCCGCCTGCCGGCCTCGTCAGGGACCGGTCAGGCGGCGCTCGCCCTTGGGTGTGATCACGTAGACCTGCCAGGTGTAGTAGGCGTAGTAGTTCCTGATGTCCCGCTTCATCTGGCGCGCGTGCAGCAGGACCGCGTCCACGTATGCGTTGGAGTGGTTGTAGGCGTACAGCGCGCGCCGGTAGTCGCCGGGCGCGCCCGACGCGTGGAGGTAGTTGGCCGCCGCGAGGAGAGCATCGCCGGTGTCGTTGATGTCGCCGCCCATGCCGTACGCCTTCCAGGTGCCCGGCATGAACTGCATCGGGCCCTTCGCGCCCACGTAGCTCGGCGAGCGCACCCGCCCGAACTTGGTCTCCACGAGCATCACCGCCGCCAGCACCTCCCAGTCGACGCCGAACCGCCGTTCGGCGCGCCGGAAGGCGGCGAGCAGAGCGTCGGCGGGCTCCGCCGGTCTGACCTTGATCTTGATGGGCCCGCTGACGGGGTGGGCGAGGGAGAGCAGGTCGCGGATGGCCGTCACGTTGTCGCGCGCCCGCGCGGCCGTGTCCTTCGGCAGCTTCGCGTACGTGCGGGACGCGACCCCGGGATTGCGGGCCAGATAGCGGTAGACGCGCTGCTCGTACAGGGACAGCAGGACCACCGGCTCGGGCGCCTCGCCCTTCGCGGGGTCGCCCGTGCGTCGCCAGTCGTCGATCGCGTCACGCAGCCGCTCCACCGTACGGGTAAGGGCGTCGGCCAGCCGCTTGGGGTCCTTGGGAATCGCCGCGTCCGGCGCGGGCAGGCTCGGTGTCTTCCCGGGGCCGGCTGAGGACCGTTCCGGCGCGGCCGGGGTCGCGCGCTCGCGGGGAGCGACCGAGGCGGCCTCGCCCGCCGCGCCCGCGCATCCCGAGAGCGGGACGACGACGGCGGCGAGCGCGGCGGCCAGCACCGCACGGCGCGGCGGCAGCGGGTTCACGGCAGGCTGATCGTTCATCGTCACCAACGTATTCCCAGCGGTGACGATCCATGCCCTCTTCACCAGGCTGCGAGGGAACGTTTTACGGCCGACCCGATTTTCCCCGCCGCGGAAATCGCTGTTGACTCGCGCACTTATCGCCCACTAATCGTCGTCACGTGCGACTCCCTCGCGTGAAATTCGAACACCGTCCGCACCGTTACGAGGACGGCACCATTCGCATCGGCGGCGAGATTTACGGGATCGCCGCCGAAATCGCGGACCCGGACGGCTGGGTGTGGACGGCCCTCACGCTGATGGACGGCACCCGTTCCCGCGAGGAGATCGCCGAACGGCTGCGCCTGGCCCATCCGGAGCTGCCGGACGCGACGTCGATCGTCGAGGAACTGACGGCCACCCGATATGTGGAGGACGCCGCGGCGGTGCCGCCCGCCGGGCTGAGCGAGCGCGAACTCGACCGTTACAGCAGGAACCACGCGTTCTTCCGCGCCGTCGACGCCGTCCCGCGCGCCCACGGCTGGGAGGCCCAGGTCCGGCTGAAGGCCGCGCGGGTCGTAGTGCTCGGCCTGGGCGGCACCGGCTGCCACGCGGCCTGGGCGCTCGCCGCCGTCGGAGTCGGCACGATCCACTGCGTCGATCCCGACCTGGTGGAGCTGTCCAACCTCAACCGCCAGGTGCTCTACGGCGAGGCCGACGTGGGGCGGCCGAAGGCGGAGGCGGCCGTCGACCGGCTCCGGAGCGTCAACTCCGACATCACGGTCACCGGCGAACGCCGGAGCATCGGCAGCAGGCGCGAGCTGGACGAGCTGATCACGGGCTACGACGCGCTCGCCCTCTGCGCGGACCGGCCCACGGGGCACAGCCTCAGGGTGTGGGCCAACCGTGCCTGCGCCGCCGCGAACATCCCCTGGGCCGGCGGCGGATACAGCGGACCACTGGTCACCGTCGGATGCTTCGCCCCCAGGGAAGGCACCTGCTACGAGTGCCTGAGCAGCGGCGAGGAGGCGCGGCGCCGTCCCGGCACGCCGGTGAACCTCGGCGGCCCCGGCGTGATCGCCACCTCGGCGGGCGTGTCCGGCCAGCTCGTCGCCCACGCGCTGCTCGGGCTGCTGACCGGGGTGCCCGTGCCGCCGGTCGGCACCATCCAGGGCCTCAACCTGATCGCCGCGGACCACCACGTGTGGGTCCGGCACCCGCCGCGCCCCGGCTGCCCCGTGTGCGGCACCCGAGCGCCGGCGCGCAATTCGCCGCGAGGAACGACCGAAAAAGACGCCGGCCGAATAAACAGACAGCGGTCTTGACCGTTCCCGTCAACAAGACGAATCGTGAACGGGTTTTCGCGAGAGCATCCATCTCTCCTGCCCGGATTCTTCCGCCGCATCGGGACCTTCCGCCTCCGACACCGGCCGTACGCCGTGGCACCGGTCAGGACCCCGCGTACGAGCCGGTGGTCAGCTCCTCGATCAGCCCGGGGCCCGCGGGGGACCAGCCGTACAGGCGGCGGGCGCGGGAGGCGTCCAGCGGCGACGAACGGGTGAGCGTGGCGGCGAGCGGCCCCATCGCGGCGGTCCCCTGCTCCAGCGTGAGCGACACGGCCTGGGCGCCGGTCAGGGCGGCGGCTGCCTCGGCGATCCGTCGCATCGGGGTGCGCTCGGCCGAGGCGGCGTTGACGACGGCGCCCGGCCCGCCGTGCTCAAGCACGGCGACGTACAACGCCGCGAGGTCGTCGACGTGCACCGACGACCACTCGTTGGCGCCGTCGCCGATGTAGGGCACCATCCCGTTCTGCCTGCCCGCGCCGATGAGCCCCTGGAGCAGGCCCGACCCGCCGCGCCCGTAGACCAGCGCGGCCCGGATAACCGTACCCGCCACGTGGCCGGCGTCGAGGACCTGCCGCTCGCCGAGGACCTTGTAGGGCTGGGGCGACGTCTCGGGGGCGACGGGGTGGTCCTCGTCCACGGTCGCGCCCTGCCGGTCGGGGTAGACCAGGCCCGTGCTGGTGTAGACGAACCGGCCGCCCTCGTTCAGGCCGTCCAGCAGCGCCGCGAGGGCGGCGCGCTCGATGTCGCCCATCTCGGGATCGGTGTAGTCGACGGCGGTCTGCACGACGGCTTCGGCCGATGCGGCGGCGCCGCGCAGGACGTCGAGGTCTCGCAGGCTTCCGGACACCGCCTTGGCGCCCAGCGCTTCGACCCGCTCGCGGGCCCGGTCGGACCGGGCCAGGGCGACCACCTCGTGCCCGGCCCTGACGAGGTGCTCGGCCACGACGCCGCCGACGTAGCCGCTCGCGCCCGTGATGAGAACTCGCATGATCACATGCCTTCCGTGAGGTCGGTGACCGGCGGCGCGTCACACCGCCACCGGTCGATGCCATCCCCACGGTCGCCCGGGCCGTCGCGCACAACCAGGGACCACGAGTCCGTGGCTGCGGGGTACGCATGGCCGATTTCCGACGTACCGTCGCAGGTATGGACAAGCACGGCCTGGCGAAGTTCCTGCGCGGCAAGCGTGAGCAGGTCAGCCCTGCCGACGTCGGCCTGCCCGAGGGACGCCGCCGCCGTACGCCCGGCCTGCGGCGCGAGGAGGTCGCCCAGCTCGCGTACATCTCGGTGGACCACTACACGCGGCTGGAGCAGGCGCGAGGGCGGCACCCGTCGCGGCGCGTGCTCGACGGGATCGCCCGCGCCCTGCGCCTGTCGGACCAGGAGCGGGCCCACCTGTTCGACCTGGCCGGGGAGCGGGAGGAGAGCCGATCGCCCGAGCCCGCACGCGAGGTGCGGCCGAGCACGCGGCAACTGATCGACCGGCTGACCGACGCCGCCGCGATCGTCGTGGACGACACCTGCCGGGTGCTGGCCTGGAACCCGCTGGCGGCGGCCCTGTTCGAGGACTTCTCCGCGCTGGCGGGCGAGGAGCGCAACGTCATCCGGCGCTACTTCCTGCATCCCGACCCCGAGCGGCGGCACTACGGCATGGGCATCTCGGAGCGGTTCGTCGTCACGGCCGTCAGCTACCTGCGCGTCGCCCTCACCCGCTATCCCGGCAGCCGTGAGCTGAGGAGCCTGGTCGAGGAGCTGCTGGCCGGGAGCGCCGACTTCGCCCGCCTGTGGAACTCCCAGCGGTTCCACATCGAACGGCACCTGCACCACACCGTGCGGCACCCGCGCGCCGGGCGGATCGAGCTGGACTACGACGTGCTGACCGTGCCCGACCAGGAGCAGCAGGTGGTCATCTTCACCGCCGAGCCCGGGTCTCCGGCGTACGAGTCCCTGCAGTTCCTCAAGGTCATCGGCGCCGAACAGGTGGGCGCCGAGCAGGTGGCCGCCGGCGCCTGACGCCTCCCGCGTTGCCGCTGCGCGCGGTGCCGCGCGATGCGATGTAAAAAGTTCTATACATCACGTCAAAAACAGATTACCTTCGAGGTGTCAAAGATTTTGTACACCCGAAGGGAATCGATCATGACTCACGAGGAGAAGCGCGCCTGGATCCGGCTGATCGTCGCCGTGATCGCCTACACCGCGTACGTCGTCGTCATCCTCAGACGTGCGGAGGGAGGCCCGTTACCCGACGTGCCGTACGCCGCCGCCCTGCTGTGGACGATCGGCGGGGCGATCGCCGCGGCGATCCTGGCCGAGATCGGGATGGCGATCGTCAACCCGCGGGCATCGCGCGTCATCGACGTCCGCGACAAGGAGATCGGACGGTTCGGCGAGTACACCGGCCAGGCGTTCGTCGCCATCGGCGCGGTCGCGGCGATGCTCATGGCAGTGGCCGAGTGGGACAGGTTCTGGATCGCCAACGTGATCTACCTCTTCTTCGTCCTGTCGGCGATCCTCGGCGACGTCACCAAGATCATTCTCTATCGCAGGAGCGTTCCGACGTGGTGAAGCCCACGCATGTGACGAACCGCATCCGCGCGCTGCGGTTCGCCCACGACGAGATGACCCAGGCCGAGCTCGCCGAGCGCATCGGCGTGACCAGGCAGACCGTCATCGCCATCGAACAAGGGCGCTACTCGCCCTCCCTGGAGATGGCGTTCCGGATCGCCCGGGTGTTCGGTGTCCCGCTCGACGACGTGTTCCAGTATCCCGACCTCCCGGAAGGACCGCCATGAAAGCCATCGTCCAGGACACGTACGGCCCGGCCGACGTGCTCGAACTGCGTGACGTCGACCACCCCCCGATCGGCGACGAGGACGTGCTCGTCGAGGTCCGCGCCGCCGCCGTCGACCCCGGTGTGTGGGTCCTCATGACCGGCCGGCCCTACCTCATGCGCCTCGCGGGCTTCGGCATGCGCCGGCCCAAGGTCGGGGTCCGGGGCCGCGACCTGGCCGGGGTGGTGACGGCCGTCGGCGCCCGCGTCACCCGCTTCGGGCCAGGCCAGGAGGTGTACGGCACCTGCGAAAGCGGCTCGTACGCCGAATACGCGTGCGCGCGGCAGAGCAGGCTCGCGCCGAAGCCGGCCGGTCTCACCTTCGAACAGGCCGCCGCGGTGCCGGTCTCCGGCATGACGGCGCTGCAGGCCGTCCGTAATGTCGCCCACGTCCGGCCGGGACAGCGGGTGCTGGTGATCGGCGCGTCGGGAGGCGTGGGGTCGTTCGCCGTACAGCTCGCCAAGGCGGCCGGCGCGAGCGTCACCGGCGTGTGCTCGGCGGCGAACGCCGGGCTCGTGCGATCGCTCGGAGCCGACGACGTCATCGACTACGCCCGCGAGGAGATCGACCGCGACGGCGCACGCTATGACGTCGTCATCGACACCGCGGGAAACCGGCCGCTGTCTCTGCTGCGCCGCGTCCTGACCCCGCGCGGGACGCTGGCGATCGTCGGGGGCGGCCACGTGGCGTACCGCTTCACCGGGGGCATGGGACGCACGTTCCGGGCGCCGCTGCTGTCGATGGTCACGGGGTCGATGTTCAGAGGGCAGCGGCTGCGCCCGGTGATGTCCAGGGATCGCGCCGAACACCTGGAGGAACTGACGCGGCTCATCGAGTCGGGCGCCGTCACCCCCGCGATCGACCGCGCCTATCCCCTCAACCAGGCGCCCGACGCGATCCGCCGCCTCATGGACGGCCACCCCGCCGGCAAGGTCGTCGTCACCGTCTGACCCCCCTCAAGGAGTCAGGGGGATCCGGCGAGCGCGGCCTCGCGCAACGCCGCACTGCTGCTCGCCGCCGCACGCGAGCTCGTCGCGGAGCCGGGGCCGGAGGTCGCGCTGGACGAGGTGGCGCGGCGAGCCGGCGTCGGCAACGCGATCCTGTATCGGCACTTCCCCACCCGCGCCGATCTCCTCGTCGCCGTGTACGCGGACGAGGTCGCGGAGTTGTCCCGTCCGTGCGCGGCCGGCGTGTCCCCCGCCGACGCGCTCTTCTCCTGGCTGGACGCGTTCGTCGTGCACGTCGCGACGAAGCGGCCGCTCGCCCTCGCGGCCACGGAAGGTCCCACCGGCCGTCGCAGCGCGTTGTTCGACCAGTGGCACGCCTCGATCCGCGCCACCGCGTCCGACCTGCTGCGGCGGGCGCAGGACGCAGGCGCCGTACGGCCCGGCGTCACCGTGACCGACCTGCTGGCCCTCGCGGGCGGCGCGGCACTCACCGGAACCGATGTGGCCCACGCCCGGCGGCTCACCGCGCTCCTGCGCAGCGGCCTGGAAGCCGGCGACTGAAGGTTCGGCTCCTCGGACCAGAGCGGGTCTGGCAAAAAGTGATATCACTTTGCTAGTGTCGTGCTAGACACCGAGGAGAAGACATGACAGACCTGCAGATCTCCGTCGACATGCCGGCCCCCCAGACCCACGAGCGGACGGCGCGGGCGACGGCCGGGTGGCCGCTGCTGGTCCTGGCCCTGCTCGCCCTGCTGAGCCCGTTCGCGCTGATCCCGATCGGAGCCGTCGTCGCGGCCGGCGGCAACGGCGGCACGGGAGCGGCGCTGATCATCGCCGGGGTGCTGCTCCTCCTGGCGGCCATCGTCGTCTTCAGCGGGCTCACCGCGGTCGCCCCCGGCGAGGCACGCGTGATCCAGCTGCTCGGCCGCTACGTGGGCACGGTCCGCACGCCCGGCCTCCGGTTCGTGGCTCCCTTCACGCAGAAGCGCCGGGTGTCGACCCGGATCCGCAACCACGAGACCGACATCACCAAGGTCAACGACGCCGACGGCAACCCGATCGAGATGGCCGCCGTGGTCGTGTGGCAGGTCGAGGACACGGCGAAGGCCGTCTTCGAGGTCGACGACTTCGTGGAGTTCGTCGCCTTCCAGACCGAGACCGCGGTGCGTCACATCGCCGGCAGCTACCCGTACGACGGGCACGACGACATGCTGTCCCTGCGGCAGAACGCCGAGGAGATCACCGGCCGCCTGTCGGCCGAGATCCAGGCCCGGGTGGCCTCCGCCGGGGTCAAGGTCATCGAGTCGCGCATCACCCGCCTGGCGTACGCCCCCGAGATCGCGCAGGCGATGCTGCGCCGCCAGCAGGCCGGAGCGGTCGTCGCGGCCCGCCAGCGGATCGTGGACGGCGCGGTCGGCATGGTCGAGGCCGCCCTGGCCCGCCTCGACGAGCACGACGTGATCGAGCTCGACGAGGAGCGCAAGGCCACCATGGTCAGCAACCTGCTCGTCGTCCTGTGCGGCGACCGCGACGTGCAGCCCGTGGTGAACACCGGCTCCCTGTACCACTAGACCGTGGCGACCGAAAGAAAGAGCATCCTGCTCAGGCTGGACCCGGCGGTGCACGACGCGCTGGCCCGCTGGGCCGGCGACGAACTACGCAGCACCAACGCCCAGATCGAGTTCCTGCTGCGCCGGGCGCTGTCGGAGGCGGGACGGCTGCCCGGCAACGCCGGTCGCATCCCCCGGCGCGGCAGGCCCGCCAAGAAGGAGGCCCCGCCTCCGGAGGCTCCCGTCACGAAGCCTCCCGTCACCGATCCGCCAGACGCCGATCCGCCCACCGCCGGTCCGCCCACCGCCGGTCCGCCCACCGCCGGTCCGCCCGCCGCCGGTCCGCCCGCCGCCGATCCACACGACGACTGAGAGGAAGGCAGCTCCGTGGACGTCCCCCGCTCCCTGACGGCCCAGCTCTACCTGCTGGCCTACGACCCCCGCAAGGAGCGGGTGGTGACGAACTTCCGCTTCCCCTACCTGCTGCGCGCCGCCGCGCTCACCGACCTGCTGCTGACCGGCCGGATCGCCGACGACGGCGGCAAGGTGCGCGTGGTGTCGGAGGAGCGGCTCGCCGACCCGGTCCTCGACGGCCTGCTGCACCAGATCGCCCAGTCGGGGCCCCGGCCGTGGCGGCACTGGATCGGCAAGGACACCCGCGCGACGGCCCGGGCGGTCCGCGACGAGCTGGAGACGAAACGCTGGATCAGGGTCGAGCTGCGACAGCCGTTCCTCGTCTTCAACCGGAGCCACGTCCGCGTACGCGACACGCGAGTGGTGAAGCGACTCGCGACGCGGGTCTCCGCCGCTCTCACCGGCCCGGTCTCCCGCGTCGGGGACCACGAGGCCGCCCTTGTCGGCCTGGCCGCGGCGGCGGAGCTCGGGACGATCCTCCCGCGCGCCAGGCGACGGGCGTACAAGCAGCGCATCGCCCTGCTGTCCGAACGCGGCGGCCCGGCGACACCGGCCCTCCGCAAGGTCATCCAGCAGGCCCACGCCATGAGCGGCGGCTGAGGGCGGGCCGCATGAGATTTGCCGATCCGGCAACGGGATTCGGGCGAACGGCCAGGCCGGCGGGATGATCGGTGGCGGCTCTCGCGGAGCGGACAAGGCCCGGAGCACCGCCACTTGGAGGAGACGCATGTCGCACCACGTCGCAGAGATCACGCATCGTACGGTGTCCGTGCCGGGCGGCCGGATCCATGTCGCGGAGCGGGGGACCGGGCCGCTGGTGCTGCTCGTCCACGGCTTCCCCGAGTCGTGGTACTCCTGGCGCCATCAGCTTCCGGCGCTCGCGCAGGCCGGATATCGGGCCGTCGCGCTCGACGTCCGCGGTTACGGCCGATCCTCGAAGCCCGCCGCGGTGGACGGCTACCGGATGCTCGCCCTGGTGGAGGACAACGTCGCGCTGGTGCGCGCCCTGGGCGAGGAGTCCGCGGTGATCATCGGTCATGACTGGGGCTCCCCCATCGCGGCCACGTCCGCCCTGCTGCACCCCGAGGTGTTCCGCGCGGTGGGGCTGCTGAGCGTGCCCTACACTCCGCCCGGCGGCCCCCGGCCCACCGACGTCTTCGCCCGGATGAGCGGTGACCAGGAGTTCTACATCTCCTACTTCCAGGAGCCCGGCCGTGCCGAGGCCGAGATCGAACCCGACGTGCGGGGCTGGCTCGCGGGCATCTACGCGGCGCTGTCCGGCGACACCATGCCCGGCCCCGACGCTCCCGCCCCGCACTTCGTCAGCCCGGGGGCGACGCTGCGCGACCGGTTCCCCGGCGGGCCGCTGCCGTCCTGGCTCACGGAGGACGACCTGGAGGTGTACGCCGGGGAGTTCGAACGCACCGGCATGACCGGCGCGCTCAACCGCTATCGCAACATGGACCGCGACTGGGAGGACCTCGCCGGTTTCCGCGGGGCCCCCGTCAAGCAGCCCTCCCTGTTCATCGGCGGCAGTTCGGACGCCTCCGTGACCTGGATGGCCGGCGCGATCGACGCCTTCCCCGCGACCCTTCCCGGGCTGGTCTCCTCCCACCTGCTGGACGGCTGCGGCCACTGGGTGCAGCAGGAACGTCCCGCCGAGGTCAACCGGCTCCTGACCGAATGGCTCGCCGCCCTGCCCACCGCCTGAAGACACGCTCCGCCGTGCCGGTCCGGCCTCCCGGCACGGCTCGACGTGCTCGCCCGCATCCGGAAAGAGCTGGGCCGATCCCGGGCCGCCGATCGCCTCGCGGCGTTCACCTGCCGCACGTACGGAGCATGTTGAGCAGGGCGGTCCTCTCCTTACGGGTCACGAAGAGCCGGTAGTGGTGCTTCACCGTGATCCACGAGGTCGCGTAGCGGCACCAGTAGGCGCGGCGCGGCGGACGCCAGCTCTGCGGTCCCTGGCCTCCCTTGGCGATGTTGACGGAGTGGCTCACCACGACCAGCTCGGGGCGGCTCAGGTCGTTGGCGAACGCGCGCCGCTTCGCCTGGCTCCATCTCTTCGCGCCGGAGCGCCAGGCGTACGCCAGGGGGACGACGTGGTCGACGTCGATCTCCTTCACGCTCTTCAGCACCTTGCCGTCGTACGGGCTGTGCCAGACGCCCTTCACGGCCTGGCACGCCGCGTTCCTCCGTACGCCCCGGCCCTGCCGGGCGAGGACCACCTCCCGTGCGTCGCACTCCCCCTTGTGGTGCGCCCATCGCGGCTGGAACCGCCGGTGGCTGTAACCGCGTATTGACAACGGCTTGGCCACCCTCAGATCCGCCAGCATGCGGCGGGCCGACGCGCCCGCGTCCGCCCGGCCGCGGGCGTCGGCGGCGGCCTGCGGGGCGATCGCGACAGCGGTGATCGGAAGGACGGCAAGGGAGAGCGCGGCGGCCCGGAGGGTGCGAGGTACGGAGATCATGCGTTCAGCCATATCAGTCCCTCCCCGTGGGGCGTGACGATATGCGAAAGGCACCGGGCGATCTTCGGGGAATGCCGGACGATCGCCGATCGTTTCAAGCCGACGGAAGTTGAACATTCAATTAGGAGGCGGCCATGCCCGCTGTCACCGCCGACACCCTGACACTGCCGCACGTCGCCGCGCCGGACCCCGCCGTCGCGGCACCACGCCCCGTTCGCTCGGTGACGACCGCGCCCAGCGGTTTCGAGGGCGAAGGCTTCCCCGTACGGCGTGCGTTCGCCGGAGTGCCGCAGCAGATGCTCGACCCGTTCATCCACATGGACCAGATGGGCGAGGTCGAGTACGCCCCCGGCGAGCCGAAGGGCACGCCGTGGCACCCGCACCGCGGTTTCGAGACGGTCACCTACATCATCGACGGCATCTTCGAGCACCAGGACTCCAACGGCGGCGGCGGCACCATCACCAACGGCGACACTCAGTGGATGACCGCCGGGTCCGGCCTGCTGCACATCGAGAAGCCCCCGGAGCACCTGGTGGTCTCGGGCGGGCTCTTCCACGGCATCCAGCTGTGGGTGAACCTTCCTCGCGCGCACAAGTTCCACCTGCCGCGCTACCAGGACATCCGGGGGAAGGAGGCGGCGCTGCTCGCCTCTGCCGACGGCGGCGCGCTGCTGCGGGTGATCGCCGGTGATCTGGACGGGCACGCGGGCCCGGGCGTCACGTTCACCCCGATCACGATGGTGCACGCCACCGTCAGCCCCGGCGCCCGGCTCGACCTGCCGTGGAACCCGGAGTTCAACGCCCTCGCCTACGTTCTGGCCGGTCAGGGCACCGTGGGCGCCGAGCGGCGGCCGATCCGCAAGGGACAGCTCGCCGTCTTCGGCCCGGGCGGGTCGCTCACCCTCGCGGCGGACACCGCCCAGCCGCAGGCCGAGCCCAATCTTGAGGTGCTGCTGCTCGGCGGGCGGCCGATCCGTGAGCCGGTCGTGCACTACGGGCCGTTCGTGATGAACACCCGCGCCGAGATCATCCAGGCGATGGAGGACTACCAGGCGGGCCGCCTGGGCGTCATCCCCGCCGAGCGGGTTCCGCACGCCGACGGACCCCTGTCCACGACGGACTGACCCCAACCGGCGCCCGCCCACCCGGCGGGCGCCGGTAAGCAGGCCGGCCGAGGAGCGCGCCGGGCGCGCTGAGAGGGTGCCAGAGCACGCCGCGCGCGCTGGGAGGGTGCCAGAGCACGCCGCGCGCGCTGGGAGGGTGCCAGAGCACGCCGGGCGCGCCGGGCGCGTGCCGGAGCGCGTCAAAACGCGCTGGGGCGCGCCCACCCGCCGCTCGGCCGGCCTCACGCGGCGGAGCCGCGATTTCCGCCGTCACTCCGTTCCGAGCCGCCCGCTGATCGTACGCAGCGCTTCGAGGAGATCGCGGGCCGACGGAGCCTGCTCGGGATCCACGAGCCACTGGGACGCCATCCCGCCGAGCAGCGCCTGGTAGAACGCGCCGACGGCCATGGCCTTGCGTTCGTCCGCGGCCGGATCCAGATGTTCGAAGATCGCCGCCAGGCCCAGCTTCGCCTGCCGGTTGGCCGCGGCGAACGCCTCGCGCAGCTCCGGCTGCCGGTCCATCTGGGCGATGAGCTCGAACTGGATGGCCCACAGCGGCCGCATCGCGGCGAACGACTCGATGATCCGCGTCCAGGTCGCCTCGAACCGCTGCGCGGGCGAGCCGCCGAGTGACGCGTCCGCGGCGAGGGTCTGCTCGATCTCCTTTCCCCACTCCTCCATCGCCTCGATGAGGGCCGCGTCGAGCAGGGCCTTCGTCGATCTGAAGTGATAGCCGATGGCGGCGAGGCTCGTGCCGGCGGCCGCCGCGATGTCACGCGCGGTGGTGCCGGAGTATCCCTTCTCCATCAGGCACCGCTTGGCGCCCGCGAGCAGATCTTCCCGGTTTCCCATGCTCAGAGCCTAGCCTACGGTTAACACAAATGTCTTGGACAATCGTGCTAGACGGATGATTAAGACGCTTGTACAGTTCCTGGCATGACGAACATCCTGATCTCCGGTGGAAGCGTCGCCGGGCTGACGCTGGCGTACTGGCTCCGCGAGCACGGCTTCGCGGTGACCGTCGTCGAGCGCGCCCCCTCCCTGCGGGACGGCGGCTACAAGATCGACGTCCGGGGAGCGGCGCTCGACGTCGTCTCCCGCATGGGCCTGCTCGACGAGGTGCGGCGGCACAGCACGGACATGCGGGTCGCGCGTTTCGTCGACGCCCGGGGCCGGCAGATCGGCACGATGAGCGCGCAGTTGTTCGGCGGCCGCGAGGGCGACGACGTCGAGATCATGCGCGGCGACCTCA
Organism: Microbispora sp. CSR-4; assembly: GCF_008033685.1. Taxonomy (NCBI): domain Bacteria; kingdom Bacillati; phylum Actinomycetota; class Actinomycetes; order Streptosporangiales; family Streptosporangiaceae; genus Microbispora; species Microbispora sp. CSR-4. The sequence goes on along the minus strand of NZ_VJVX01000005.1, from coordinate 31,092 downwards.
CCCGGCTCCTGCACGCGGCGGCCGGAGACGGCGTCGAGTACGTCTTCGACGACTCCATCACCGCCCTGCGGGAGACCCCCGAAGGAGTGCACGTCACCTTCGCGAACGGCGCTCCTCGCACGTTCGACGTGGTGGTGGGGGCCGACGGCCTGCACTCGAACGTGCGCGCGCTGGCCTTCGGCGAGGAGTCGCGGTTCGTCCACGACCTCGGGCACTACATCTCGATCTTCACGGTGCCGAACCACCTCGGCCTGGACCGCACGGAGATGATGCATCCGGCGCCGGGCAGGAGCACCGGGATGTACAGCACGGCGCGCGCCGACGACGCCAAGGCGATGTTCCTGTTCTCCTCGCCGCCGCTGGAGTACGACCGGCGCGACCCCGCCCAGCAGAAGAAGCTGCTCGCCGGCCTCTTCTCCGGCCAGGGCTGGGAGGTTCCGCGCCTCCTCGACGCCATGGAGGACGCGCCCGACTTCTATCTCGACTCGATCAGCCAGGTGCGCATGGACCACTGGTCGTCGGGCCGGGTGACACTCGTCGGCGACGCGGCCTACTCGGCCTCGCCCGCGTCCGGTCAGGGCACCAGCCTGGCCCTGGTCGGCGCCTACGTTCTCGCGGGCTGCCTCGCCGAGGCCGCGGGAGACCACGCCGCCGCCTTCACCGCGTACGAGCGCGAGCTGCGGCACTTCGTGGAGGAGAACCAGAAGCTCGCCGAGGGCAACCTCAGGGGCATGGTGCTGAAGTCCGCGGCGCAGATCCGGTTCCAGATGCTGATGCTGCGGCTGATGCCGCACCTGCCGGGCAGGAACCGCATGATCGAGCGGGTCACCGAGCCGATCCGCAAGGCCGCGACCGCGATCACGATCAGGGACTACCGGGCCCAGGCCGCGTAGCCACCCGCACGCACCGGCAACATTTCCGGGTTGTCCGGCATCTCACCCCACATGAGACTGCGCACGGTTCTCGCGACACTCGTCCTGGCCGCCGTTGCGCTGGGCGGGCAGCCCGCGACGGCCGCCACTCCGGTCACGATCGCGTACGCCAGGTGGACGCACACCTGGGAACTGGTGCTGACCGACGGACACGTGGTGAAGGTGCCGGAAGCGCTCGCCGTGGCGCCCCCCGACGCGGTCAACCCGGGGGCGCGGGCCGCGTTCCTGGTCAGCGGGGACGGCCGGCGCTTCTTCTACTTCCGCAAGTCGGACGGCCGGTTCGCCGAGCGGACCCTGCACGGCAGGGAACATGTGATCCGCGACCTAACCGTGGCCACGACCGGCGAAGAATGGCCGTCGGTGTCGTACGACGGCGGTTTCGTGGTCACCAAGACCTCGGCACCGGGCCTGGGAGCCCTGCTGGACCTGCGGAAGGGCAGGAGCCTGCCGCTGCCCGGAAAGACGGACACCTGGAACTTCGCGGGATTCAGCCCGGACGGCGCGCGGCTGCTGATGCAAGGGGAAGACGGCCGGATGACGGTGTTCGACCGGGGGCTGCGCACCCGCCTGCGGTCGAAGACGCGGCTGTGGGCGACGGCCCTGGCGAACGACCACGTCACGGCGGCGGAGCCGGTCGGCTCGTGGCCGAAGTCGCGCACGCTGCGCCTGGTCGACCTGCGCACCGGCAAGGCGAGCCGCACCGTGACCGTACGGCTCCCGCGCGGGCGGCGGATCGACGACCTCGACTTCGACAAGGCGGGACACCTGGTCGTCCGGTCGAAGACCGAAACCGGAGTGACGGTCTACCGGGTCTCGAAGACGACCGGCGTGGTGACGCGGGTGCGGAGCCTGGTCAGGCCCGACGCGAAGATCTGGGTGCTCCCCGGTGACGACGCGTACGAGCCGTGGACGGAGAAGAAGTGACTCCGGCCCTTCCGCGACGTGTGAACGACTCCCCTCGGTCAAACGTCGTACTGGTGAGCGGAAGGGGAAGCATCGTGCGCACCGTACTCGTCTCGGGCATATCGGCGATCGGGCTGGCGTTCCTGCCGGCCGCGGCGGCCTCGGGAGCGGCCCACCAGGGCGGCCAGGCCGGGGAGACCGCGCCCACGTGGCGGCTGGCCAAGGTGAACACCCTGCCCGGGGACGACGTGCTCGACGACGTGACGGTCCTCGGCAACGGGTCGGTGTGGGCGGCCGGCCACCGGGTCGTGAACGGCACGCGGCGGGGCCTGGTCGAGCGGTTCGACGGCCGATCGTGGAAGGTGCTCCCCGGCAGCCCGTCGTACGAGCTGACGGCCGTGACCGCCGGCTCGGACAAGAACGTGTGGGTCTTCGGCCCGGGGAAGGCGAGCCGGTGGAACGGCCGGACATGGACCACCTTCTCGCTCGGCAGCGGCTTCTCCACGACGGACGCCGACGGCACGGGCGCGAAGGACGTCTGGGCGGTCGCCGACTCCTCGGCCTCGGCCAGGCACTGGAACGGGTCGTCGTGGCGGAGCGTCCCGCTGCCGGCCCACGCCGCCGCCGTCGACGCGTACAAGGCCGGTGACGTCTGGGCGGCGGGGGCCAAGGGCACCCGTCCCGCGATCATGCGGTGGAACGGGAAGTCCTGGGCGCTGGTGCCCACCCCCGCGATCAAACTGCCCGCTCGCGACGCCGCCGCGGTGCTCACCGACATCGCCGTCCTCGGCCCCCGCAACGTGTGGGCCGTCGGCGGCGTGAGCTGGGAGGGCGCCGACGACCAGGGCGACGACAAGATCTACGACCGCCCCCTGGTCATGCACTGGAACGGCCGCTCGTGGACCGCCTCGGTCGGCGCCGTCAACGCCCAGCCGTACACGGAGGTGGAGCCCGACGGCGCGGGCGGCGTGTGGATCGTGCAGAGCGACTGGAACTCCACCCTGTGGCATGTCACGGGTTCGACGTGGCGGAGCACCCCGATCCCCCGGAAGGCCGGCACCGACGCCGCCCTGTTCTCGATCGCGCGCAGGCCCGGGACGACGACGCTGTGGGGCGCCGGGTTCACCGCGCCGCAGGGCGACCCCGACGACCCCTCCGCCAACGGCGCCTTCTGGCGTACGAACTAGCCATCCGGCAGGTCACGCCCGCTCGTGCAGGGCGGCAGCCGGGCGGCGCAAGCGACGATCAACGCCCCCCGGACCACAGGCGGGCAGCCGAGGGGCCGAAGGCCTCCAGGGTCAGGATGTACGCCGCCGCCAGGGCTTACTCGCCTTCCTCCGCAGGTCAGGCCCGCCATGGGACGAGTGTGACCAGCGCCACATCTCTTCCGCAGATGCACTCTGACCTGCAACTTCGCGCAGTTGATCCCTTTTATGCGCTTCTTATCCTTTTGATGCTCTTTGCGGAGATATGGGGCTCTTGGTAGTTTCCTTGCCCATCGGCGGGATCCACGTGACCTCGTCGTTACGAACCCGGCCCCGCCGGGTTCGACCATCCACAGTCGCCGTCGCCCCGCCTCTCCGCCCCCCTGGGCGCCGGTGATGCCGAATCCGAGCCGCTAGGAGGCTCGGAGCCGGGGAACCAATCGACCTTCGACGAAGGTCTGGGGTGAATCGGCGCGCCGGCGCCGTAGGGCGATCTTCCCTGCCCGAATCCGTCAGCTAACCCGGTAGGCGCAAGCGGAAGACCAAAGGGAGAGATCCTCCTGTCCACCAACTCCACCACTCTGCTCCGCATCGCCTGCGTCACGATCGGTAGCGCGGCGCTCACCGCGTCGGCCGGAGCATTGAGCGCACTCCCCGCAGCCGCCGCGTCCGCGACGGTGACATCCCCACCCCCGGCCCCCGCCCCCGCCCCCGCCCTCACCTCGGCGGTCATCCCGCCCGTGCCCCCCACAACGACCACCCCCCTGCATCCCGCGCCCGTGGCCGAGAACTCCGCCACGAGGAAGCTCACCAAGGCGGCTCTCCAGCAGGAGAAGGCCGAGCGCGCCATCAAGGTGGCGAAGAAGCAGCTCGGCGACCCGTACGTGTGGGGCGCCACGGGCCCAGGAGCGTTCGACTGCTCCGGGCTGGTCCAGTTCGCCTGGCGCAAGGCCGGCGTCAAGCTCCCGCGTACGACGTGGGCGATGCTCAGGCACGCCAAGAAGAGGGTCTCGCTGTCGCACCTCAAGCCCGGCGACCTCATCTTCACCAGTGGCGGCGGCCACGTGGGCATGTATCTCGGGCACAGGAAGGTGATCAGCGCCCCCCACAGCGGCGCGGTGGTCAGTGTCGACAGGCTCAACGCCTATTGGAGGGGCAGCTTCCTCACCGCCGTACGCCCCGGCGTCTGACCCGGGACGCCCTCGGTGGAGACGCGCCGCCGCGCAGCGCATCTCCGCCGAGGGCGTGGCCGGAGGCTACGCGTCCTCCACGACGAGGCGCCGGAGCAGGGCCAGCAGGGTCGCGCGGTCCGCGTCCGGCAGGGCGGTGTAGCACCTGGCGAGCACCTCGTCGGCGACCTTGCGCCCGGCTTCCAGGACCCGCTCGCCGGAAGGGGTGAGATGGTGCTCGATGCGCCTGCCGTGCCCGGGCCTGCGTTCGATCCATCCCTGGGCCACGAGCCGCCCGGCGAGGGTGCCGAAGGCCTGCTCGGTCTGGAACGTCGCCGCGGCCAGCTCCCGGGCCGACGCCCCGGGGGTACGGCTGATCGCCCGGAGGGCGTCCCACTGGGCGAGCGTCGCGCCGATCGCCGACAGCCCGCTCTCCAGGGCCCGGTGCTGCCGATATTGGACCTGTTTGACCGCCCGCCCGAGTTGTTGCAGATCGCGACCTGTCCCTCACCATGTCGGAGGCCGGCACCGGCAGACCGGCCCTGATCCTGCACGGCGGCGGCGGCCCCGCCACGATCGCCGGGCTCGCCGGGCACCTCTCCCGGACGGCACACACCCTGACGCCCGTGCATCCCGGCTGGGACGGCACCGACCGTCCCCCGTGGCTCACCGGCATCGACGACCTCGCCCTCGCCTACCTGCACTGCCTGCATCGCCTGGGGTTGCGCGACGTTCTCGTCGCCGGCTCCTCCCTCGGCGGCTGGACCGCCGCCGAGATGGCCGTACGCGACACGGCGGGGATCATCACCGGGCTGGTGCTGGTCGACGCCGTGGGCGTGGACGTCCCCGGCGAGCCGATCCGCGACTTCTTCGCCCTGGACGCGCGCGGCGTGGCCGAATACGCCTGGCACGACTCGCAGCGCTTCTACGTCGACCCGGCCGGCGTCCCCGCCGACCAGCTCGCAGCCCGGGCGGCCGACATGGCCACCATGCGCACGCTGGCGGGCGACCCCTACATGCACGATCCCAAACTGCTCCGCCGGTTGCGGCACGTCGACGTGCCCGCGCTCCTGGTGTGGGGGGAGAGCGACCGGATCGTCACCCCCGCCTACGGAGCCGCCTACGCCGGCGCCTTCGCCAACGGCCGGCTGGAGGTGATCCCGGAGGCCGGTCACCTGCCGCACATCGAACAGCCGGCGGCCACCTTCGCCGCGATCGACCGCCATCTGCACGCGGCCGGTTCGCCGGCGACCAGCGCTTAGCCCGCAGTCACCCGCCCGCCGTCACCCGCCCGCAGTCACTCTGCGGTCCTGCGGGCGGAAGCCGCGAGCCGGTCCGCGAGCGCCGCGACACGGTCGCGCAGCTCGTCCGGCCGCTCGATGACGAACGGCCGGTCGAGTGAGGCGAGCACCGGAGGCAGCCAGTCGAGCCGCTCCGCGCGCACCTCGACGCGGAGCCAGCCCTCGTCCCCGGAATCCGCCAGGGTCGCGACGGCGGCGGGAAGCCGGGCGCGGATCTGCTCGACCGTCCCCTGGATCCGCAGCACCACGTCGTACCGATATCGAGCCGTGGCGAATCCGGCCAGGACGTGCTGCGCCGGATCGAACCCGGCGGGCGGCTCGAACGAGCCGGGCAGCGTCCTCGCGTCCGCGATGCGGTCCAGCCGGAAGGTCCGGTCCTCGCCGATCTCCGGATCCGCGCCCGTGACGTACCACCGGCCCGAATGGGCGACGAGCCCGTACGGATGCAGCGTGCGCTCGCTGCGCCGACCATCGGCGGCGGTATACCTGATCGAGATCGGCCGGTGATGGCGCACCGCGTCGGCGACGCAGAGCAACACGGCGGTCTCGGGAACGGCGGACTCGCCGGGCGGGGCCGTGAAGGCGAGGGATTCGAGCACGGTGTCGAGCCTGCAGGCGAGCCGCTCGGGCAGAACGCGCCGGATCTTGGCCGCCGCCGTCTCGCTCGCCGTGCCCGCCGCCGTCGTCAGCCCCGCGCGGCGACCGGCGACCAGGCCGAGCAGCACGGCGAGCGCCTCGTCGTCGCTCAGCATGAGCGGGGGCATGCGATATCCGGGGGCGAGGCGATAGCCGCCGTATCGGCCGCGCACCGACTCGACGGGCACATCGAGGTCGATCAGGTGGTCCACATATCGCCGCACGGTGCGCTCGTCGACGCCGAGCCGGTCGGCGAGCTCGGCCATCGTCCGCGTGCCGCCCGACTGCAGGAGCTCCAGCAGCGTGAGAACGCGATGAGTCGGTCGGGCCACGTCACACAATCTAGTGACAATACTGGGCGGTTTCTGTCCGGTATCCGCCCTAGTGTTCCCGGGACGAACAACCCGGGAACCAGGGAGATCACCATGGACTTCGTGTCGATCCGCATCATCACCGACGACGTCGCGCGCCTCGCGGGCTTCTACGAGCGGGCCACGGGCGTGCGGGCACGCTGGGCGAGCGCGGAATTCGCCGAGATCAAGACCGCCTCCGCGACCCTCGCGATCGGCAGCACCCGCACCGTCCCGCTCTTCGCACCCGGCGCCGCCCGGCCGTCCGCCGACCACAGCGTGATCGTCGAGTTCCTCGTCGACGACGTGGACGGCGTGCACCGGAGCCTGACCGGCCACGTCGAGGAGTTCGTCCAGGAGCCCACCACGATGCCGTGGGGCAACCGGTCGCTCCTGCTCCGCGACCCCGACGGCAACCTGGTCAACTTCTTCACCCCCGTCCCCCCGGAGGCAATCGCGAGGTTCCCCCGCTGACGGCTCCCGCCGACGCGGGAACGACCACGGAGGTGGCGTCCTCGCGCAGGGTGAGTTCGAGCACCGGCGCGATCGTCCCGCCGAAGGCGGCCCGCGCCGCGCCGGGCCCGGCCGTCCACGGATCCGGCCCTCCGATGGAGCGGTAGTTGAGAAAGCTCACGACCTTCAGGTCGGGCAGGACCAGCCAGGCGTACGCCTGGTCGGGCTCTTCCGCCGGATTGGCCAGCACGAGCCCCGAGCCGTTCAGCGGCGTGTACGGCCCGGCGAGGGTGGGCGCGACGAAGCCGTAGAGCCCGGTGGGGGCGCTTCCCCTCGGGTGGAACGACTGCCGCTGCGTGCAGAAGAACAGGTAGTACGACGACCCGTGCACCACGATGTGGGGCCGTTCGATCTCGTGGTTGACTCCGTCGGCCACGAGGAGGGGCGGCCGCAGCGACCAGCCGCCCGGCGTCGCCGCGGCGAGGGCCACCGCGCCCATGAAGGCGTGGCCCGCGCCGGGTGACGCCGCGACGGACGCGGCGACGAGCAGATATTCGCGTCCGTCGGCGGGGTCGCGGAACCAGCCGGGATCGCGGAACGCCTTGATGCGCCCGGGTCCGCCCTCGATGTCGTCGGCCGGCAGGTAGGTCACGCCGTCCGAACGGAGGACCTCCCGGTGCTCGGCGGCCGGGTCGAGCAGGATCCGGCCGCCGTCGGTCACCAGCCGGGCGCGGGCCTCCACGACGGTCTGGGTGAACGTCGGGCGGGCCTCACCTCGGCGGCCGGCGGCCGTGTAGAACACCGACACCGTGCCGTCCGGTCTGCGGACCGTCGATCCCGACCATTCGCGGCTGCCCGGCGAGGCGCCGTCGGCGAAGACGTGGCCGAGGTCGGTCCAGCCGCCGGCGTCCCTGCCGAGCAGCCGGAGACGGGCGTGGTCGTGACGCTCCTCGGGGTGGCCGAGGGCGGGCGCGGCGAGCGCGATCCACAACTCGCGGCCCCCGACCACGGTCGTCGAGCCGTCCTCCTCCTGGATCGGCCACAGATCCCAGACGTCGTCGTGGGGCAGCACGCGCGGCGGCGCGGGAAGGCCGATGACCGGCGCCGTCGTCGCCGGGCCGCCGACCGGCGCGGCGAGGTGCCGCCGCGTCCAGCGCGCGGGCTCGCCCCGCACCGGTTCCGCGACGCCGTTCACGCGATTCCCCCGTCACGTCGCCGTCCCCGGTCACGTCGCCGTCCCCCGGCGAGCACCTCGTGCGCGCAGGACCGGGCCTCCGGTCCGGGCGTGCCGTCTCGCCGCCCCCGTGGAGCCATCAGAAGAACCTCCGAATCCATCGCGCGGGGCGTCTCCCCGCACGTCTCAGAAAGCGTCACCACGACGCGGGCGCCTCGGACCGCGCCGCGCGTGCGAGCTCCACGGCTCCGGCCACCCCCGAACGATCGCCGAGGGCGGGGCCGGTGACGTACTCGTCCATCGCCGCAGGACCGGCGGGCACCGGCGGCCCCGGATAACCGGCGGTGAGGGTGAGCAGCCGCGCCCGCACGGCGGGCAGCAGCGCGGGGTGCTTGGCGACGCCCCCGCCGACGACGATCCGCTCGGGCGACAGCGCGTAGGTCAGGTTCACGAGCGCGAGGGCGATGTATCCGGCCTCGAGCTCCCAGGCCGACGGGTCGTCCAGGTGCTCGGCACGACGCCCCCACCGGCGGCGCATCGCCTCGCCCGACGCAAGCCCTTCGAGGCAGTCGCCGTGGAAGGGGCAGCTCCCCGCGAACGGGTCCCTGCCCGTGTCGTGCGGGATGCGGATGTGCCCGAACTCCGGATGCAGGAGCCCGTGCACGAGCCCGCCGTTCACCACCGCCCCCACACCGATGCCGGTGCCCACGGTCATGTACGCGATCGTGCCGAGCCCCGCGCCCGCTCCACGGCGCCATTCCCCCAGCGCGGCGGCGTTGACGTCCGTGTCCAGACGGACGGGTACGCCCAGCTCGGCGCGGAAGGGGGAGACGACGTCGACGTCCGCCCAGCCCGGCTTGGGCGTGGCCAGGATGCGGCCGTACGTCGGCGAGCCCGGCCGCACGTCCACCGGGCCGAAGGTGCCGATGCCGAGCGCGGCGATGGGCGGATGGCCGCCGAAGAACCGCAGCGCGGCGCCGATGGTCGTCTCCGGCGTGGTCGTGGGGATCACCTCGGTCGCGAAGACCTCTCCCCCGGCGTCGGCGACCGCGCACACCCACTTCGTCCCGCCCGCCTCGATTCCCCCGAAGAACGGGGCAGTTCCGTCCACTCGCGTCATCCCTTCAGAGAGCCTTGCAGCAGAGCCGTGACGAACCGGCGCTGGAAGATCAGGAAGATCACGAGTGTAGGAGCCAGGATCAGCAGCGAACCCGCGCAGAGCAGCGGCATGTTGGTGCCCCACTGCCCCTGGAAGGCGCCCAGGGCCCCGGACATCGTCCGCTTCAACGGGTCGTCCACGAGGACGATCGCCAGGAGGAACTGGTTCCAGGTCCACAGGAACAACAGGATGGCCAGGGACGACAGCGCCGGCATGGCCAGCGGCACGTGGATGCGCCAGAAGAGCTGCCACACGTTCGCGCCGTCCATGCGCGCGCTCTCCGACAGCTCGTCGGGCATGTTGACGAAGTGCGCCCGCATCCAGAAGACCGCGAACGGCATGAACAGCCCGATGAGCGGCAGGATGATCGCCCATCTGGTGTTCAGCAGCCCCATGTCGCGCACCTGGTAGTACAGCGGCGTGATGATGCCCTCGAACGGCAGCGTCAGCCCGAGCACGAACAGCAGGAACACCAGGTTGCGTCCCGCCATCCGCAGGTGACCGATGGCGAACCCCGCCAGCGTCCCGAGCAGCAGCGAGAGGGGCACCACGCCGAGCACGATGAGCGTGCTCGACTTCACCAGCTCGATCATCCGGGCGGCCTTGAACGCCTCGACGAAGTTGCCCCACTGCGGATGGCTCGGCCACTCCAGGCCCGAGGGGTAGCTGCCGGACGGGTGCAGCGCGGTGACGAACAGGCTCACGAACGGCATGAGCGTGACCGCCATCAGCACGACGAGCAGCAGCCTTCCGGTCCACGTCTCCCGACGCCCGACGATCATGAGGACCTGTCCTTGGTGAGCCACTGGATGGGAAGGGCGACGAGGATGACGAGCACCATGAGCACGACGGCCAGCGCGGACGCCATGCCCACCTGCCGCTCGGTGAAGGCCAGATAGTAGATCTCCAGCCCCGGGACCATGGTCGCGTTCCCCGGGCCGCCCTGGGTGGAGACGTACACGATGTCGAAGCTCGCCAGCGCGGCGATCACGGTCACCGTGACGCAGACGCCGATCTCCTGCCGCAGGCTGGGCACGGTGATCGAGAAGAACTCCCGCAGCGGCCCCGCCCCGTCCATCCGGGCCGCCTCGTAGAGCGCCGGGTCGATCTTGCTCATCCCGGACAGCAGGAGGATCGTGCACAGGCCGAGCAGCACCCACGCCCCGATCACGCCGACCGCGGGCAGGGCGGTGGAGAAGTCGCCCAGCCGCGCGCGTGCCCCCCCGCCGAGCCCGACCAGCCTGAGCAGCTGGTTGACCAGTCCGGTCGACGACATCAGCCAGCTCCAGGCGATGCCGGCGGCGACGAGCGGGATGACCTGCGGCAGGAACAGGACCGTCCGCGCCACCAGCGCGAGCCGGCTCGTGGCGATCCGGCGGATCGTCGAGGCGATCGCGAGGCTCAGCACCACCGGGATCACGCTGAAGAAGACGATCAGCTTGATCGCGTTGAGGATGGAGGCGAACAGGTCTGGGTCGGTGAAGACCTTGGCGTAGTTGCCCAGCCCGGCCCAGGTGGACGGGCCGATGCCGTCCCAGCGATACATCGAATACTGGACGGTGAGGGCGATCGGCCGTAGCACGAAGACCGCGTAGACGATGAGCGCCGGAGCCACGAACAGCCAGGCCACCCACCCCGGCGTGCGGAGCCCCGCCGCGCGGGCGGAGCTCCGCTTCCTCCGCTCGCCCGCGCCCTCGGCGGACTCGTTCGAGCGGAGAGTCGGCCGTGTCATCGGTGCTCAGCTCCCCCCGACCTGGCTCGTGTAGTCGCTCTGCACCGACTTCAGCAGCTCTTCGGGGGTCTGCTGCCCTGCGACCAGCTTCTGCAGCTGGGGCGTCCAGCTCTTGGCGTAGATCGCGCCGGTGGCGTTGGCGATGAAGTCCATCGCGCCGTTGTCCTCGGCGATCTTCGCGCCCGCCGCCAGCGTGCTCGCCGTGACCGTGTCGTCGGCCACCTCGGGCATGGGGGCGTCTGCCGGGCCCATGGGGTGCGACCCGCCGACCTTCACGCCGATCTCACGGGCCTTCGGGTCGGTCGCCACCCAGTTGAGGAAGAACGCCGCGCAGTCGGCGTTCTTCGCCCTGGAGCTGATCCCGTAGGTGAGGGGCGCCGACATCGCGGCCTGCTTGCCGCCCTGCTGCGCCGGCGGCATCAGGAAGAAGCCCACGTCGCCCGGCATCTGCTTGTCGAGGTTGCCCGACTCCCAGTCGCCGTTGAACATGAACAGGCCGTCGCCCTTGATGAAGCGGCTCATCATCGTCGCGTAGTCGACGGCGTTGACGTCCTTCCAGAAGTAGCCACCCTTGATCCACTTCTCCAGGTGCCGCGTCGCGTCCAGGTTCGACGGGGTGTCGATCGTGGCGCCCTGCTTCTGGTAGATCCAGTCGTTGATCGGCCCCGGGGGACCGTACGCGGCCATGAGGTCCTGAAGGGGGAAGGCGAGACCGCCGGTGGCCCCTCCGTTGAACTGGGCGATCGGGGTGATGCCCGCGCTCTTGGCCTTCGCCAGCGCGTCGTCCAGCTCGTCCAGGGTGGCCGGCGGGGACGACATGCCGATCTTGGCGGCGAGCTTCTTGTTGTAGAACACGCCGGTCATGCTGAAGTTCAGCCCCATGGCGTACAGCGACCCCTCGCCGCGCGTCTTCCCGCCGGGAGCCAGGCGCATCTGCTCCAGCTGGGAGGCGGGCCAGGAGTCCCAGCCGAACGCCTTGGCGTAGCCGTCGAGGTTCTTCAGCAGGTTGTTCTTGACCAGCTCCGACACCTGGGGAAGCCGCATCAGGTCCGGCGGGTCGTCGGCGAGGACGCGCGGCGCGTTCTGCGTGATCACCGCGAACTGGTCTTCGCGGATGTTCCACTTCACGTTCGGATACTGCTTGGAGAACTCGGTGCTGAGCTCCTTCGGCAGGGGGAAGCCGGTCTCGATATAGGCGTTGAGCGTTACCGGTGCCGTGCCACAGGTCGGCGCGGCCGACAGGGACGCGCTGGTGGCCTCCGGCTGAGGGGCGTCGCCGCCGGGCGCCCCGCAGCCCGCCGCCAGCGTCCCTCCCATCACGACCGCGAGCGCGGCCCCGTTCCAGCGAATTCGACGCGACATCTGCGTCTCCTTGATTGCTCGGGGACTCGCCGGCACACGCCGGACGCCCCAGGACTCAGGTTTGCTAAATCGGATTAGCAGTGCGATAGTCTCATCACACGTGTCGCGGGGTGTCAACCCCCACATTGCAGGAGGTCACCCGGTGAGCCCACGACGGGTCACGCTGGCGGACGTCGCAAAGACCGCCGGCGTCTCGCCGACCACCGCGTCGCTCGTGCTGTCCGGACGGGGCCGGGAGCTGCGCATCTCCCAGGACGTCGAGCAGCGTGTCCTCAAGGCCGCCGCCGAGTTGCAGTATCGGCCGAACATCGTATCCGTAGGCCTGCGAACTGGGACAACTCGGACTATTGGCTTCATTTCCGACACGGTTGCCACGACGCGGCTCGCCGGCGACATGATCAAGGGAGCCTTGGAAGCCGCCCGGGAGCGCGGCTTCATGCTGTTCATCGGCGAAACGGAGGGCGACGCCGAGCTCGAACGGCTCCTGCTGCAGGCCATGCACGACCGTCAGGTGGACGGGATCATCCTGGCCTCGATGTACACGAGGACCATCAAGGTGCCGAAGGCCATGGCGGCCGCCCCCGCCGTCCTGCTCAACGCGCTCCCCAAGCAGCCGTCGCCGTTGCCCTCGGTCATCCCCGACGAGATCGAGGCCGGACGCGTCGCCGCGCGGGCCCTGCTCGACGCCGGTCATCGCGAGGGCATCCACCTGATCGGCGCCGGTCCCGCACGGCGCAACGTCCCGGCGGGTGGCAGCGTCGCGGCGGTCGAACGGCTCATCGGCATCCGCGAGGTGCTCGCCGAGGCGGGGGTCAAGCCGGCGGGCGGCCACGTCTGCCCCGACTGGCAGCCGGAATACGGCCTCGCCCTGACCCGGGCACTGTTGGAGAAGGAGCGCCCGCAGGCGTTGATCTGCTTCAACGACCGGCTCGCCCTCGGCGCCTACCAGGCACTCGACGACTTCGGGCTCAAGGTGCCCGGCGACGTGTCCGTCGTGTCCTTCGACGACCACCCGATCGCCTCGTGGATGCGCCCCCAGCTGACGACGGTGGCCCTCCCCCACTACGAGCTCGGCCGCAAGGCCGTCGACGTGCTGTTCACGGAGATCGGCCGCGACCGTGAGGACGACGGCGGGCAGGGCGAGGTGCATCGCGTGCCGATGCCCATCCGCGTCCGGGAGTCGATCGCGTCGCGGGGCGCCTGAACGGCACTCGGGCGTCCGAGCGCTCCGGCCACATGAGCGGCGCTCAGGCCCCGAGCTGCCCGGCGACCGGCGGGGCCGGTTCGGCGGCCGACGTCGCGGTCGTCCCGGCCGAGAGCGGCCGGCCCGGCGACCGGCGGCGAAAAAGGGCGGGCTCTCCGCCGCAAACACAATGCCGCGGACGATGAAATTTTCATCGCGGCGTCACCGGCGGCCTTCGCTTTCTCCCTGGTGAAAACTCACGACACGGACGCCCGCCCGCGAGAGATTCCCGGCGGCCCGACAAGTGCCTTGACATGCCGTGCGACTTCATATTTGCTCCGCTTCACCACCACTTACAGTCGCCCGGCAGGAAGGAGTACTCGCCCATCCGTCTCTGTTATCGCTAACACGAATTGTCCTGACGCCAGCCTATCGGATCGTCGAATCCCGGCATGATCCGCCTTTATCTGGCACCCGCCAGGCCATAAGCCGCATTCCTCCAGAAGGCGGCAGCAGGATATTCGCGATAACGGAAACCAGAGTTCGCCATGCCTTTCCGCAACGGAGAAGGGCGAACGCGCGCGCTGCCGACGACCGGTCGCCGCGCTCCTCCGGGGTCGACTGACGGTGGGCTCACGCAGCGTTCGAATCCGTTCCGCAAGACCGCTCGCCGGGGCTCACCGGCAAACCCAATTGCTTCCCCATCGACGTACGTCGGCTTTCGAACGATAAAGGGAGTTGCGTGAAGTTGAGACAGAGATCCATCTTCACCGCTGTCGCGGCCGCCGCGCTTCTCGTCCTGGCCTCGGGACGCATGGCGCTGAGCGACAGCCTCGGTGCGGCCACGCCGTCCTCGGCGAGCGCCGCCGTCGCTGCGGCGACCTCCGGCTGCGGGAAGACCCCGACGCTGAGAAGCGGTTCGCAGACGATCACGACCAGCGGCAAGAGCCGCAGTTGGATCCTGCGGATTCCCGACAACTACGACAACAACCACCCCTACCGGCTGATCTTCGCGTACCACTGGCTGAACGGCACGGCGCAGATCGTCGACTCGGGCGGATCGGACGGATCCGTCTGGGCCTACTACGGGCTCAAGCAGCTCTCGAACAACAGCACGATCTTCATCGCACCCCAGGGCATCAACAACGGCTGGGCCAACAGCAACAACGAAGACCTGACGTTCACCGACGACGTGCTGCGGCTCGTCGAGAACGACCTCTGCGTCGACACGACGCAGCGCTTCGCCATGGGGTGGAGCTACGGCGGCTCGATGAGCTTCGCGGTCGCGTGCGCCCGGCCGACGGTCTTCCGCGCGGTCGCGGTCTACTCCGGCGCGCAGCTCAGCGGGTGCAACGGCGGCACCCAGCCGGTCGCGTACATGGGCATCCACGGCACCCACGACTCGGTCCTCAACATCTCCCTGGGCCGGCAGCTGCGCGACAGGTTCGTCTCGAACAACGGCTGCACCCCCACGAACCCCCGGGAGCCCTCGCAGGGCAGCCTGACGCACATCATCACCAACTACTCGGGATGCCGGGCCGGCTATCCGGTCGTATGGGCGGCGTTCGACGGCGACCACACGCCCTCCCCCAACGACGGGTCCACCTCCACGAGCGGCGCCAGGACCTGGACGTCGGCTGAGGTGTGGAAGTTCTTCACCCAGTTCCAGTCCGGGACGACGTCTCCGTCGCCGTCCCCCTCGGCTTCGCCCTCCTCGTCCCCGTCCGCGTCTCCGTCGGCGTCTCCGTCGGCGTCCCCGTCGGCTTCTCCGTCCGCGTCGCCCAGCGGCGGTTCGGGCGCCTGCCGGGTCAACGCGACCGTCAACGCCTGGAACGAGGGCCTGACCGAGCAGATCGCCATCACCAACACCGGCTCCTCCACCGTCAACGGCTGGTCGCTGACCTTCACCCTGCCCAGCGGGCAGACCATCACCAACGGATGGAACGCCACCTACTCGCCCAGCAGCGGACAGGTCACGGCGCGGAACATGAGCTACAACGGCACGATCGCGCCCGGCTCCACCACTGAGATCGGCTTCCAGGCCACCCACACCGGCAACGCCGGCAAGCCCACGGCGTTCGCCCTCAACGGAAACCCCTGCACCATCGTCTGATCGCGAGGATCACCGGGGGTGGCGCCCGATCGGGCCCACCCCCGGGCCTGCGGGGTCGCCTACCCCGCACGCCAGACGGCGGCGTGGGAGACGGCGAAGGGGCTCTCCTTCTTCGAGGTCACCGAGCCCGCCGCGTAGACCTGGCCCGTGCCGGGGCGCAGGGCCAGAGCGCTGACCCGGGCCACATAGCCCGCCGGCGCGGGGATGCGGTGGCGGGTCCAGCGCCCCTCGGACAGATGCCACAGCAGGTCGCCGCGGCCGACCACCCACAGGCCGCCCCTGCCGTCGGGCTCCGCCTGGCCGAACGTCGTTATCCTCCCGGCGGAACGCTCCCGGCTCGACCCCGGCGGGCCCCAGTGGCAGGTCCACGACCTCCCGTTCCAGTGCAGGGCCACCGGGCGTCCCCGTTCCAGCGGCTCGTTCTCGTCGTCGTACTCGTGCTCCATCAGCCACGTGACCCCGCCCACGGCCCACACGTCGTCGGGACCGATCACGCCGACGTCCCGGAGCGCGCTGCCCGCCACGTCGTGGTCCGGCGTCTCCAGGACGGGCACCCCGATCAGGCGCCAGCCTCCCTGCTCCCAGCGCATCGCCGCCGGCCGCCTGCCGTACGCGCCGGTCACGGCCCAGACCTGGTCGTCGTACGCGCTGAGCGCCCCTGCCTCGACGGGCAGGGGATAGCGCTGCCATTCCCGCCCCGTCCACAGCAGCCCCACCCGCCCGTTCACGGTCCACATGCGGTCCGCTCCGACCGGCTGGGTGGCGGTGTAACCCCACCCGATCGCGTCGGCCGCGGGCTTGGCCAGTGTCTCCGAGCGCCACCGGCCCCCCTCGTAGGTGCCGACGAACCCCGTCGTGTCCCCTCCCTTCCGGTCATTGGAGTTGCCGAACACCCAGGCCTGGCCGGCCGAGGTGGCGGCGAGCGCGACGACCGGCTGCGGGCCGCGATCGGGAAGGGGAGGGATCTCGAACGTCCGCCATGCCTCGCCGTCCCAGCGGCGCACCCTGTCGTCCCTGATTTCCAGGGCGCTTCCGCGCTGCTTCTCCGTACGGAAGGTGGCCCAGAGCGTGCCGTCGGCGGCGACGGCGAGCAGGTCGACGGCCCCGCGCGCACGGTCGATCCAGAGCGTGCGCCATGCCGTCGGGACGTCGGACGCCCGCAGATCGTCGCGGTCCTCCGGCGGCAGCGCGCACCTCGCCGGCCGGGCCGGCAACGGCCGAAGCCCCGCATCACCGGCCGGGCGCGGCGAGATCATCGCCATCGGCTTCGCACCGGCGGCGCCGCCCGGTGAGGACGTACGCCCGCCGGGGGCGGATGCGTGGTCGGCGGGGGTCGAACCCGGATTCGTCGCGCAACCGGCGACGACCACCATCAGCACGGCCAATGCCCGGCTCGCCGTTCTCACCCCGGGAGTCTCGCACGCCGGAGCATCACCCCGGCACATCCGGTTCAGCCGGGTGGGATACGCGCCGCGATCTGCTCGCGGGCGTGCGCGCACTCCGCGAACCTGTGCGGGCAGTCGAGGGCGTGCTCGATCAGGTCCTTGGCCGCCCGTGCCTGCTCGATGCGCTGCTCCAGCGCGGCGGCGTGGCGGCGCAACAGGTCGCGGTGGTCCATCGGGTCGGGGGCGGACAGCACGGCGCTCAGGTCGCGCAACCCGAGCCCGGCCTCCTTGCCCATCAGGATCAGCGCCACGCGCACCAGCGCGTCCTGTCCGTAGCGGCGCCGACCACCCGCCCGCCGCGCGGGTTCGATCAGCCCCATGCTCTCCCAGTGGCGCAGCACGTGCGTGGCCAGACCGAACCGGTCCGCCAGCTCGCCGATGGTCAGCTCGTCGCTTGACTTCATGTGCACATTAACCGGCACCGTTGGCCGCATGCTCAAGCATGCAATCACCGGCCCCGCCCAGGCCGTGGCCGGGGCCTCCACACTCGGCGCGAAGGTGCTGGTGCCGGTGCACGACGCCCACGGGCACGATCCGCTCTCGGCGCTGTTCCGCACCACGGGCACCGCCTCGGACGCGATCGCCCTGGCCGGGCCCGCGCCGGCCGTAGTCGACCTGCCCACGGGCGAGCGCTGGGAGGCGGCGCCATGAGCGTGTTCCTGCACGGAACGGTCGCCGAGATCGAGCAGATCACCGCGCGCATGCGCCGCATCCGGATCACCGGCCCCGGCCTGCGCGACCTGCCCTGGACGCCGGGGACGCACATCCGTCTGCGGGTCGGCGACCTCCGCTCGCCCCGCTCGTGGCTGCGCGGGTTGCTCCGCACCTACTCGATCTGGGACTACTCCGCCGCCGGCCGCCTCGACCTGTGCATACTCGACCACCCGTCCGCCGGGCCCGGAGCGCAGTGGTCGCGGCGGGTACGCGTCGGCGACCCGGTGGCCCTCACCTCGCCGGACGGCCGGCTCGTCCTCCGCGAGGACGCGGGCTATCACCTGTTCGCCGGCGACGAGACCGCGACCGTGGCCTTCGGAGCCATGCTGCGGGCGCTGCCGCCGTCCGCGATCGTGCACGGCGCGATCTCGGTCGAGGGCCCCGGCGACCATCTCCCGCTGAACCATGCGGATCGCCTGACATGGAGCTGCCGCCCGGCCGATCGCGTCGACCCCGCTCATCTGGTCGACCCTACCCATCTGGTCGACCCTGCCCATCTGGTCGACATGGTCCGCTCCCTGGAGCTTCCCGACGCGCCGGGCGTCGCGTACCTCGCCGGAGAGGCCCGCAGTTGCCAGGCCGTACGGCTCCATCTCATCCGCGAACGCGGCTGGCCGCGCAGGGCCGTCGTCGTGAAACCGTTCTGGACCCCCGGACGGCGCGGCATGGACTGACCGCTGCTGCGCGTACGAGCCGGGGGCCGGAGGTCACCGCGGCCGGTGGCCCCTCCTCTTACGCCCGGCCGGCGCGCCCCGGCGGCCGGAGGAGCCGTTCTGCGCGGGCTTCTGGGCCTGCCGCCGTGCCGGTTTCTCCGCGGGAGCGGCGGCGGGGGCGCGGCCCCGCGAGCTGTTCACTGTACGGCCGCGGACGATGCCGATGAAGTCCTCCACCAGGTCGGTGGTCGCGTCCGCGGGCCAGGTCAGCGCGACCTGCGACTGCGGCGCGTCGAGCACGGGCCGATAGGTGAGATCCCTGCGGTGATGGAGGCGGGCCAGCGACTGCGGGACCACGAGCAGACCGGTGCCGGACGCGACCAGCTTGACCGCGTCGGCCGTCGTGTCCGGACGGGTGAACGCGGGCTGCCCGGGCCGGACCGCCCACTCGATGGTGTCGTCCAGCGGATGGAACACCTCGTCGTCGGCGAGGTCGGCGATGGTCACCTCGTCGGCGGCGGCCACCGCGTGGTCCTTGGGCACCACGACCACCGTGGTCTCCACATAGAGAGGAATGACACTGAGCCCGTCGCGGTCGATCGGCAGCCGGGCGAACGCGGCGTCGGCGCCGCCGTCACGCAGGAGCCCCACCACCTCGGCGGCGGGAACCGCGACCAGGGTGACCGGCACGTCGGGGATCCTCTCGGCCCAGATCTTGACCCATTTCGCGGGCGTCACCCCGGGCACGTACGCCAGCCGGAACACCCTGCCGGTCTCTCCATCAGTCACTTCCTCAGGCTACCGATGGCATGGGAACCCGCTCCGACTGACTACGCTTGACGTTTATGAGCTCGTCCAAGCCGAAGACCATCCAGACGATGAAGCCCGCCACGGCGGCCAAGAAGCTGGGTGTGCTCCTCTCGGCCACTCCCGCCGAGTTCCAGGAGGGTGTCGTCTCCCGCGACGAGCTGAACGAGCTGCAGGCCAAGCCGCCCGCCTGGCTCGTCGACCTGCGCCGCAACGGCCCGCACCCCAAGCAGGTCATCGCCTCGAAGCTGAGGATCTCCATCTCCGGCCTGATCCGCGGGGGCATCACCGGCCCGCTCACCACGGCCGAGATCGAGGCGCTGAAAGAGGAGAACCCGCCGTGGCTGGAGCGCGAGCGGGCCATCCAGGCCGAGGTCCGCAAGGAAGCGCTCCGCCTCAAGCAGCGCTAGACATTCACGCGTCCGCCGTCGTGACGGTGCCGGTGGTGCCGTCAACGGTGATCACGGTGTCGTCGCGGAGCCTGCTCGTCGCGTCCGGAACGCCGAGGACGGCGGGGATGCCGTGCTCGCGAGCGACGATCGCGGCGTGGGAGAGCACGCCTCCGGTCTCGGTGACCACGCCCCCGGCGATGCGGAGCAGCGGCGTCCACGCGGGGTCGGTGAAGGGGCAGACGAGGATGTCGCCCGGACGCACGCGCGCGAAGTCGCCGTAACCACGCACGATCCTCGCGGCGCCGGTCACGGTCCCGTGGCTGCCCGGCACTCCGGTGAGCGTGGCCTCGCCCGGGGCGCCGTACGGAAGGATCGGAGGAGGGGGCGCGGCGGTGATCGGCCGGGCCTGCAGGATCCACGTGCGGCCATCCTCGATCGCCCACTCGACGTCCTGCGGTCCGCCGAGTGCGTCGGAAACCCGTTTCCCCAGCTCGGCGAGCCGCCTGGCGGTCGTGTCGTCGATGACCGGACGGGTCCGGGCGGCGGCGGGCACGTCGCGGACGACGAGCCGCGTGCCGCGCCGATCGAGGCGCCGGTCGAGGCGCCGGTCGAGGCGCCGGTCGAGGCGCTGCCGCTTGTCCGCGACGGTGCGGGTGACCGACCCGTCCCCGGCGACGTGGTAGGCGTCAGGGGTGACCCTGCCCTCGACGATGCTGGGGCCGAGCCCCCACGACGCCTCGATCCGGGTCGCCTCGCCCGGGTGCGCCGGTGTGAACATGACCCCGGATATCTCGGCGTCCACGTGGCGTTGGACGATGACGGCCATCAGGAGATCACCGGAAGGCTCATGGCCCGGGGCGGCCCGATAGGCGATGGCCCGCGGGGAGAACAGCGAGGCCCAGCAGGCGCGTACGGCCCTGGCGACCTCGTCGGCACCGTGCACGGCCAGGAAGCTGTCGTGCTGACCCGCCGCCGACGCCTGAGCGGTGTCCTCCTTCGCCGCCGACGATCTCACCGCCACGGGCGGATCGCCGAGCCGGCCGAGCGCGCGTGCCAGTGCGTCGATCAAGGGTGCCGGCCCTGCCTCGATCACCCGCTGTGCCGCGTCGTCCGGTTCGCCGGTCAACCGTCCAAGGTCCAGATCGCGGACCGCGTCGAGATAGGCGGCGAACGGAACGACGAAGCCGTCGGGCACCGGCAGACCCGCGCGGAGCAACGCGCCGAGCGCGCCGGCCTTGCTCCCGCAGGTGCCGGTGACACTCCTCCGGAGAGGTACGAGCACGGCGCCACCCTTCAACGGATTGTTGACAACAATCTGTTGATTGTGCAGGATGTGCCGCATGCATCGCAAGGACGACATCGGCGCGCATGCCGACAACGTCCAGGCTCAGCGTGAGCGGGACGCGCGGGAACGCCTGCTAAGCCTGGGCGCGGACGAGCTCGACGCCCGCCCGTGGCGCCCCGCACCCGTCCCGCCGTCGGCGGTCGACCTGGTGCAGTTCGCCGTCTGGCGCAACGCCGACCTGGCACCGGACGACATCCTGAGCGCGCTCGCCCTCCTGCCGGCCGCACGCGCCGAGGTCGAAGCACTCGAGTCCGCCCTGCTGTTCATCGCCCGTGGTGCCGGTCTGACCTGGGCGCAGATGGCGCAGGTGATGGGGTTCAACTCCCCTCAGGCGTGCCAGCAGCACTACACCCGCCTCACCGCACGACAGGACTCCGGCTCGTGAGGCGCGACTCCCCGCCCGAACTCCTGGTCCTGCACGCCGTACGCGTCACCGGGTTCGCGGACACCCCGGTGATCGCCCGCCGGTACGGACTCGACGCGGCCACGACGACGGAGGTGCTGCACGACGCCGAGGCACGTGGCTGGGTCGAGCACACCGCCTTCGCGGGCACCGGAGGCTGGTCGCTGACCGAAGCGGGCCGGGCCGAAAACGAGCGGCAACTCGCGGCCGAGCTCACCCGGGTCGGCGGCACCGAGGAGGTCCGAGACGTCTACCGCACGTTCCTGCCGCTCAACGCTCTGCTGCTGCAGGCCTGCACCGACTGGCAACTGCGGCCCACCGCCGGCGATCGGCTCGCCGTCAACGACCACTCCGATCCGGCCTGGGACGCCGGAGTGCTTCACGAGCTCGCCTGCGTCGACCGGGCGCTGACACCGCTCGTCGACCGGCTCGGACGCGTCCTCACACGGTTCCGCGGATATGACACCCGGTTCACCGCGGCTCTGACGCTCGCCCGAGCCGGGGACGGGGCCTGGGTCGACCAGACCGACGTGGACTCCTGCCATCGTGTCTGGTTCGAGCTCCACGAAGACCTCATCGCCACGCTCGGCCTCAAGCGGCACGAACACCCCTGACCCCGTCTCGTCCTGGATCACAGGTGCCGGCCGAGCAGGTTCCAGTGCCCGCGGAACCAGACGAGGGCGAGCAGTCCCGACAGCACGACGCCCTGTGCCCCCCGGACCAGCAGGCCCGCGTGCCGCCAGCCCTGCACGGTGATCGCGGTCGCGACGACGGTGAGCGAGAGAGCCCCGGGGGGCGTGTCTGTGCGCGTTGGTCCCTCCTGGACGAGGCGATAGGCGCCCCTGGCCGTTTCCGGTGGTCACGCGTCAAGGTGCTCGCCGAGGTCGGACTCGGCCACTCCAACACCGAGATCGCCACCCGCCTGCACATGAGCGAGGTCAAAGCCAGATCTCTCACCTGTTCGACAAGCTCGCCGTCACCAACCGCGTACAGGTGGCCATCGCCGCCTACCGCGCCGGCCTGGTCGACTGACGAAACGGGGAGCGCGGACTACATCGTGATGACGTGCTCGGGCTCGGCGACGGGAAATCTCACCCCGGTGAGGTCTTCGGAGACGGCCCACAGCCGCCGCTGCACGGCCATCTCGTACGACTCCGGGCTGGAGGTGACCAGCCGGGGGTGGCCCATGATCTCCATGCGCCCGCCGGGACCGTAATACTGGCCGCCGAGCACCGCCGGGTCGGTGGCGGCACGCAGGGTCGGCAGCGCGCCCATGGCCGGCGTCTGGGTGATCAGCGGCGCGAGCCAGGTGATCGGAAGCCGGAAGGCCGCGGGGGTGTTGCGGGCGAGCTCGGTGCTGGACACGCCGGGGTGCGCGGCCACCGCGATGGTGGTGCCGTGCGCGGCGAGCCGGCGCTGCAGCTCGTACGTGAACATCAGGTTGGCCAGCTTCGACTGGCCATAGGCGGCGACCCGGCCGTACGACCGCTCCCACTGCAGGTCGTCGAAGTGGATCGCGGCCCGCACGCGGTGGCCGATGCTGCTGACCGTGACCACGCGCGAACCGGGCACCGGCAGCATCAGGTCCAGCAGCAGCCCGGTGAGCGCGAAGTGGCCGAGGTGGTTGGTGCCGAACTGCATCTCGAAGCCGTCCCGGGTGGTCTGCTTCGGGGTGTACATCACGCCGGCGTTGTTGATCAGCAGGTCGAGCCGGTCGAACCGCGACCGCAGCGCCGCCGCCGCGGCGCGGACGGAGTCGAGCGAGGTCAGGTCGAGCGCCTGCACGCTCACGTCGCCGGTCATGCGGGCCGCGGCCCGCTCACCCTTCCCGACGTCGCGTACGGCGAGCACCACGGCCGCCCCGCGCTCGGCGAGCGCCTTGGCCGTCTCGAACCCCAGCCCGGTGTTGGCCCCGGTCACCACGGCCACCCGTCCGCGCTGGTCGGGGATGTTGGCTGTCGTCCACTTCTCGCCCATGCGAGGCTCCCTAGGTAACGTACCGAAGGTATCTTGTGCATGACGCTAAGGTACCCTCGGTACGTTGTCAACGTACCAGGGGTACTTAAATTAGACTGGCGGGCGTGGGATTCCAGCGGGCGCGAACCGAAGAGCAGCGGGAGATCCGCCGACGGGCGATCCTCGACACCGCGTCGGCGATGCTCGACGAGATGCCCGTGGCCGCGGTCACCCTGAACGAGCTCAGCCGTCGGGTCGGCCTGGCCAAGCCGAACGTGCTGCGCTACTTCGAGTCGCGCGAGGCGGTGCTGCTGGAACTGCTCGACCGCTTTCTGCAGGAGTGGCTGGCCGACCTGGCGACCGAGCTGGCCGCCGACGTCGACGCGAACCAGCCCATGGTCGAGCGGGCGGAAGCTGTGGCCGAGATCCTCAGCCGCTCACTCTCCGGCCGGGCGGTGCTGTGCGACCTCTTCGGCGCGCAGGGCAGTGTGCTGGAACACAACGTCTCCGTCGAGGTCGTGGCCCGCTACAAGCGCGCCTCCCTGGAACGCCTGACGACCATGGCCGCCCTGCTCCGCAAGCACCTGCCGGAGCTGGGCGAGAACGCGACCCTGCTCAGCCTGCAGACCATGGTCTTGGCCGGCGCGCTGTCGGCGTACAGCACACCCCCGCCCAGCCTGCAGGCGGCCTATCAGGCCGAACCCGACCTGGCCCGCTTCCACTTCGATTTGAAGGACTCCTTGAAGCTCGCCCTGACCGCCACCCTCCTGGGCGTGCTCCCCCGCCCCTGACCCGCTGTGCCCCTGCCCAGCACTCGCCCGGGCGCTCGTCGTCGGCATAGACCGTGCGCCGCACCCCAGCCTCGTCGCGGTTAGCGCGGGTTGGATCGGAACTCGGCCCAAAGGTCGACCGCCTGCTGCGAGTCGAGAGCGGCGACGTCCTCGCGGGACATACCGACGGTGTAGATGAGGCGGTCCGCGAGCCAATCCGGCACGGGCTTCCTGGGAGGCGGTTGCTCGACGCGAATATGCTCGGCCGGCGCCCCCAGGCGATCGATGATCTGGCCTGGGAGCACTACCTCCGGACGCCCTGTGCCGGCGGCACGGACCCTGGCTGTGGCCTCGGCGTAGACCTCACCATCGGCTCTCTCGCCCACAGCCCATATTGCGCAGATCTCGATCGACTTGTCGTCCGTGATGCGATAGACGACCCGCCATGTGTTACGCCCGACCACGAGCTTGCGAAAGCCGGTCGACTCCCCGCCCAGCGGGTAGCCTGCCTCCGGATTCTCCAGCAGCAGAAGAATCTGTTTCAGCACCTTCGTCGCGGCATCAGGGCCGATCCGCCGCAGGTCATCGACCGCCGGTGCCGTGAAGACGACGTCGGACACGGGCTACTCGTCGTCCGGCAACGCGGCCAGCGACTCTCGCGTGTGCCCGAAAGCGGAGAGCACGTCATCGAGCGGAACGCGCTCTCCGGTGTCGGTCACCGAGCGTGCGAGCACGAGCGCCAGATCCCTGAGATCGGCGGCGGCCTCCTCCAGCTCTTGCAGGCGACGAATACCGACGACGGCCGCCACCGGCTGACGCCGACGGGTCACCACCAGATCCGTCCCACGCTCAGCATCGGCGACCAGACGGGCCACCCCACGCTGGGCCGCTTCTGTGACGCTCAACTCGGCAGCTTCGTGCAGCACGGTCATGCAACTACTGTGCAGAAATCTATAGAGAACAAGCAGTGCCGCCCTTCCGGGAAAGCCCTCGCCCGGCGACCAGCGTCGACCTGTCTCTTCTCACGCCGCACCCCACTGCGAAGCACTCGACGCACGCCATAGGTACCCAACCTGGCCTTCGAGACCGCCATCACTCAGACTGGTGTTGATCACCTTCCAGCTCAAGCGCTCGCTTCTCCCAGTCCGAGAGCACTTTCATCTGCCCGGGGGAGATGGCGTCTTTCTCTTCCCTATCGGCCGAGCGGATGGTTTCGACGGCCAGGAGAACACCCCGGTGGAGTTCGATGGCCTCATCTTCCAGATCCGTCAGCATCTTGGGGACCCATATGTTCCGCCAACGTCCCTTCTCCAAATAGGCACAGAACAGCTTTCCGAGCTCTTCTTCGCGAGTGCCCCGGGGCTCGCCCTTCGTTTCCGTCGCGGCACCGTTCAGGTAGTTCAGGATGGCGGCGTGGGTTTCCGCGGCTGCTTCCGCCGCCCTCTCCGATGCCTCCCTGGCGGCCGCGGCGGCAGAGCGCGCCTCCTCGACGGCCCGCAGCGTTTCCTCAGTGAGTTTCGCCTGCCTGGCGAACCGCGACCGAAGCCGCGCCCACACTGTGGCGGCGGACCCTCCCCCACTCTCCGTGTACGTCGCCATACGATCCCTCGCCTTGATCGATGTGGCACATCACCCCAAAACGTACGAAAAGGGAGGATGGACAGCCAGGCACGATTACCTGGCGATCTGGAGACCGAGCCATGACGAAGAAGGAAATTTCGGCAACTCTGCCGCCTTCAGGAGTACGCTTCCGGCTTCGCCGACAGTCCGGCCGTGGTGGTATCACTTCGCTTCGAGCGACAATTTTTACCCCTGGGAATGGAGAGCCGTCCGTCCCGCCAGCTCTGCGCCCACACTTGGGACATGGACTTCCACAACGAAGCGGAGGACGACGTCGAGAAGCCCCTCAACGAGCTCGCGCTTCCCCGGCACCTCGCCGCCCTCATCGGTGCGCTACAAGGGCCGGCAGACCTCGGCGTCCATCACGACCGGCATCTCACCTAGACAGCAGCGAAGCGGACGCGAGAACACGCCGGCTGTCCAGATGCGCGGCACGCACGTCCATCGCTCTGCCGGTCGCCGCCGGTGAAAGACCTTCGTTGCCGAGAACGAGGTGCCGTGCTCGCGCAGGCGTAGCCGCTTCCGCTGCTTCACATGCCCGGCCACTCTGCTCGCGCCGGCGCCAACTCCTCCTCGGTCACCGGACCATGGATCTCTCGAAGACCCGCCACCAGATCCCCCAGGCGGTCATGATCCGGATTCCTCGACAGGTCCGAGAAGGTGACGGCGTCGGCCTTTGTGCTACCCACGTCGGCAATCTAGTTCGGAACACCAGCCCAGCGTGCCAGTTATCGCAGGTCAGGCCGGCCCTGCAGAACACGTCGAGGTCGCGGCAGCCGTCCGGCACGTCCTGGCGATGCTCGGCACCCTGCCGGGGCCTGACCGCGGTTCGTGCGATCCTGCAGATCATGGATCACAGCGACCTGGTCGGCGTATGGGACAGCGTGCCCTATGACTACGGGGCGCTGGAGACCTGCTGGCTGGCCTTCCTCCAAGACGGCCGTGGTTGGGCCGCCTGGGCCAACCTGGCCGGCGGGATCGAGGTGAGCCGGTTTCGCTGGTGCTGCCCGGCAGCGAACGTCCTGGAACTACGTTACGAGTGGCACGCCTCGGGCGACTGGCGGCAGACCGGGAGCAGCCTCGCCTTCACCACGATCACCGGCGAGCAGTGGGACAGCGAAGTAGTGCGAACCGGCTTCGCCATCGAACCGGACGAAGCCGTCATGGCCCAGACCCCGTTCACGGCCCTGCATCTCGAACCGGACTCTCTGCTCTGCCAGGACTACGCGTGTGTACGCCGTGAGGTCTCGATCGACGACGATCCGGCCCAGAGCATCTCCCCCTGGCCATCGTCTGAACTGTGACAGACAGACGGCTTGCGTGCCGGATGTGCGCTGCTCAGGGCGATTGTCCCGCCGAGCTAAAACGCGGGGCCCATGCCGAAAACGACTCTGGCCCTCGATCGGCACCGGGCTTGCCGGGCGATCGAGGACCAGGATCAGTCAGTTAGCGCAGGTCAGGCCTCGCCAGCGGTGAGGCCGACGGGGCAGCTCACACCGGTGCCGCCGAGGCCGCAGTGACCGTTGCTGGATGCACTATCGGAGTGGTTTTCGCTTCTGATCAGCAGACGCGTCACGACCTACGATGCCTCGACTTGAGGTAGTCGTTCACCCACTTCTTGCTGCTACGCCACATGCCGTCGTCCCCCTTGACCGCACGGAGTCGCCCCCGTGCGGCGGCCACGCGAAGTGCGTTCTCGGTGACGTCCCGCGTGGCCAGAGCGGGTAGTGGGACAAGCTTGACCGGACCGGCCACCGCCGGCATGACGAAGCGGTACAAATTTGTCGTCACACTGCGTGCGATGAGTTCACCCAACGGGCCGAACTCGTCATTGTCAGCTCGGCGCATCGCCTGAAGGTACTTGTCGCGATCGCGCTTGTAGATAATCGCGGGCGGATATCCGATTCTGCAAAGTACCAAGTTGAGCACCAGACGGCCCGTCCGTCCGTTGCCGTCGAGGAACGGGTGTATCTGCTCGAATCGGTTATGTATTCGCGCCAAGCGTTCGGGGAGGGCTTCGTCGGACTCGTCTTCAAGGCCATCGACCGTCTTCACCCAGTCCCGCATCTGAGAGTCGACTTCCGGCCATGACGGCGGCTTCATGCCCCCGGGGAACTTGGCGGTCTCGTGCTGTCGGAAGTTCCCCGGCCCCTCGGCGGGGGTGGCATGCGGGTGGGGATCTACGGCCCACACGAGCGACATGGCGGTGTGGTGTATCTGACGAACCTCCTGGAGCGTGATGAGGTCTCCGTTCTGCCAGTCTCCCGGCTCCAGTGCCTGCCCATACACCCACTTCGCAGCATCGCCGTACCCCCTCACCTCCATGTAGTCCCTGAGCGGCTTCGCGCCTACCGCCCGACCTTCCTCGAGGAGCTTCTCCACCTCCTGCAAGACAAGCGTGTTGCCCTCGATCGCAGTACTGTTGTGGGCCTCCTGGTGCCAGATGTCAGACCAGATGTCCTCCGCCTCGGCGGGCGAGGGCAACCCGCCCAAGCGGTCCCGAAGCTCTCGAAGGGCCTCGTCAAGGCGCTGATACACGGTCGCTCTGGACGGCCTCCCCGGTCCCGACACCAGCGCCTCCCGTGGTTTTGTTCGGCTCAGCCGATGTAACTGTACCGAACAAATTCGCTCCAGTTGTTCGCCTCGGCTTAATCAATCGAACCGAACAACTCGCCGCGCCACGCCCAAGCAGAGCCAGACGTCGGAGCGGCCAGGCACCTGGGTGACATCGCCCTCCCGACAGGGATCCTCGGCCCACAATGAGACCTCGGAGCAGGCCTGACCACCGTCCGGAGGTCTCCCCGGCTTACTCCTCCGAAGAGGTTGTCAGCCCAGTCGGGCACCAGGCTGAAGGGTCACCCGCGTTGACACCGGTGCCGCCGATGCCGCAGTAGCCGTT
The DNA here is from genome assembly GCF_008033685.1 of Microbispora sp. CSR-4. NCBI lineage: Bacteria > Bacillati > Actinomycetota > Actinomycetes > Streptosporangiales > Streptosporangiaceae > Microbispora > Microbispora sp. CSR-4. The sequence continues at coordinate 2,416 of NZ_VJVX01000005.1, read as the reverse complement.
GGGCACCTTAAAGAGATATTGCTGGTGGTAGCAGTTCACTTCAAGCAATAAGTCATTCCCAAGCGCCAACTCCGAGACCCCCCGGACATCGGCGCCTACACTCGCACCGATATCAGCCTCCTGGTAGCCGCTGAAGCACCGCCTCCGCATGGTGATCCCATAGAGCACAAGCCGATCCATGCGAGGACGTCACAGGAAGTCACTCGCACTGCATGGGGCGCCATCCCAGGTGGCGCGGATCCGGTAGGGGCCCTGAACGCTCAGCGTCAAGAGTCAAGGGCTCATCTCATCCCTGGGAAAGGTTATCCCCCAGATGCCCATGACTCCTGTAAGACTACCTGGCGGTGTGCGATTATCGCACTATGAGCACGCTCGACTGGAACGAGATCGGGGAGCGAGTCCGCGAAGCGCGACTGGCCATGCGGCTGTCGCAAGAGCAGCTTGCCCAGCGAACCGATCTTGACAGGACCATGATCAGCAAGATCGAGGCCGGTTCGAGGCGGCTCGATGCGCTGGAGCTCTCTCGACTGGCCCGTGCACTCGACATGCCTATCGGCCATTTCCTCAATGCGCCACCCGCAGTCATGTCGCACCGCACGCCTCTGGCCGAGGACACGGCAACAGGTGCGACGCAGGCCTCTTACCGCATCGATAGCGCACTCGCCGCATGGATCCGCGAGATCCGGATGCTCATGTCGCTAGGCACCCTTCATCCGAAGCCGCTTAGACGGTACCCCGCTGAGATCGACGGCCCCGCCGCCGCAGTCGAGGCCGCTAACTGGCTGAGAGATGACCTAGGTCTGGGGATCGCTGCCATTCAATCCCTGGCCGACCTGTGCGAGCGCTGCGGTCAATACGTTCTGGTGACCGACCTCCCAGGAGACGGAGCTTCTGCTGTTGATGGCGATATAGCAGCAGCCGTGGTGAGCCTTAATGGCGATCCTGGCCGGCGGCGCAGCACCGCGGCTCATGAACTCGGACACTTAATAATCGGCGACGAATACTCAACAGATATAGGAGTGAACGCTTCTCGGACGGAACGCGAAGCGTTGATAGATGCCTTTGCAGCAGAGCTCCTCCTACCAGCAGAAGCCGTCCGTAGAGCCAGCGAGGCAGAGCAATCGAGTCGAGCGGTCCTTGTGAAGCTCGCGGCCGAGTATCGAACATCGTGGAGTCTCGCTCTACGACAAGCTCGGGCGGCTGATCTCATAACTGCAATCGAAGAGAAAAAATTTCGTGCGTACCCCCCCACCTTCGCGGAGTTTCGGGACTCCGTGGGATGGACGCCTCAGCCAGACCTAGATGCGATTCGCGTACCACCGAGTTTCGCGCATGCCGTGATGACGGCGTACCGAGAAGGACAGATCACTAGTAAGCGCGCACTGGAGTTGATGCACGGACAGCTCGACAGCGCGGCAGATCTGCCGCTCAGGCCTGATGAGGATGATGCTCCATGACTCTGGCTAGTCCGGGTGAACCCTTGCCCCCGCTCGTAGCCGATGCCATGGTGATCCATCACTTCGCTAAAGCTGATCGCCTGGACGTACTCGGCGCCAGTCTGTCCAGGCTATCCACTACACACATCGTGGCGAGAGAGGTCGACAAGTACTGCAACGACTATCCGTCGCTTAGATCGATTATGGATCTCGAGTGGTTATTCATCTTGCCACAGGACACCGATGAAGAACTCGTAGTATTCGAACGATGGGTCAACCTTCTAGGTGCCGGAGAACACGATCTAGGCGAAGCCAGTGTCTTCACGGCCGCCGAAATCTATGAGCTGGTAGCCATCACTGACGACCGGGACGCCACCAAGGTGGGCCGTAAAAATGGTCTCAATATTCATGGGACAGTGTGGCTCCTTACCCGATTGCATCGGCTCGATAAGATGACCCTAGCGGAGATTTGCACTCATGTAGATGCGCTCAGGGCGACCGGAATGCGTCTTCCTTGCACCGGCAGCGAGCTACCTCGGTGGGCGAGACAGCGCGGGCTCCTTTAAAGGTTCCCGCCAGACTCACGAAGACGACATAGAGGCCATAGCTCCTAGGAAGGCTATGGCCTCTGCCGTGCTACGACTCGTCGACGGTCAGGCCGACGGGGCAGGTCACACCGGTGCCGCCGATGCCGCAGTAGCCGTTCGGCACCTTGAACAAATACTGCTGGTGGTAGCGATTCACTTCAGGCAATAGATCCACAAGCAACGGATCACGCTTCCGTGTCTTTCGGATGGCGAGGCGAAGCGTAGATCAACCACACGGTGCGCGCCTCGTCATCGATGACGTACCGGACACGGCCTCCACTTGTGACCTCGAACTCCCACTGTTCGAGATCCTTGCCGTTGTGGCGGTGAACTGCGAGGTCGCCGCGGAGACGATGCTGACGCTCGTGATCTGCTCGCGAGCGTGGATCCGTG
>NZ_VJVX01000049.1:0-70702 GCF_008033685.1 Microbispora sp. CSR-4 | reverse complement strand
GCGCGGCCCGTGGAACGGCCTGGACGACGTCGAGATCGCCACCATGGAATGGGTCGACTGGTACAACAACCGGCGCCTCCACAGCGCCTGCAACGACCTCCCACCAGCCGAATTCGAGACCCACTACCGAACACAAACCGCCACGGCTATCCTCACCCCAGCCAGCTAACCCGGCCTCCACGAAACTCGGCGCGGTTCATGTCATCGCCCATGCCTTCATCGAGGCCCCGTCGACTCCCTACAAACGGGCACACGTCCCAAAAGGGCCCTGGCGTTATTCCAGATACGAGATCCTCGTCTTTCTGCTCACCGCCGACGGCGTCCGGCAGATGACCGTCGATCTCGATTTCGAAAAGGCCACCTTTCACAACCGGAGAAGAATCAACTACCGTTACGACGCCGTCGCCGCGGTGCAGGCCTCGGAGGCTGATGACGGCCACAGAACGTTCGAACTGACGCTGGTCAACGGCCACCCGATCACCGTCCAAGTGACCGGACCTCCGCCAAAGTCCGGGGTTGATGCGGAGGACGACGCGCGCACGGTGTCACAGGCGACACTCGACACCGCAGGACTTGGAAACACCCTGCACGTTCTCGAAGGTGTCGCTGCCGAAGGAAAGGAATGGATCAATCTTGAACGAGAGCGAGAGCAAGATCGGTTAGCCGACATTATGCTCACCATGCATGGTGATGTCGGCTAGACATATGGGTGAGCCAAGCGACCCGAAGCATCTCCTACCGCGTCTTCGAAGGGGGTGAAGCCGCTGACGGCGTTTGGATCAGCGAAATCTTTCCCGGCAGGAAAAGTGTGATATTCCCGGACCAGCCCTGGTTATCGACGCGGCCACATGCTCGACCTTAGGGGCTTGAACTCCGGGGGTGCGCGTAAACGAGCGACGAGGAAAAGCCCTTCCTTCCCTCCACCATGAACATCCTCCCGCTCTAACGTGCGTGGCTCGCCGGGTTGCTTGCCCACCGCTCGCCGTGCGACCCGGACCTCGAGGCTGCGGTGGCCGCGCTGACGGAACCCTGAGATGTTGTTTCTCGCTGCGGATGCGGGCGCGTTCGCGTCGCTGGGCGGCCGGTACGTCGGGGTGGCGGTGGGCGGTGCGCCAGCGCAGGTAGGCCTGGAGCTTGCGGGCCAGCACGGTGTGGTTGGGATGGTTGGAGTTGCCCATCACGAAGTTGCGTAGCGGCCCGAACTGCGTCTCGATGGGGTTGGCCCAGGAGGCGTAGGGCGGGGTGAGGCACAGCTCGACCTTGTTCTTGGTCGCCCAGGCGCGGATCGCGGGGGTCTTGTCAGCCGGCAGGTTGTCCAGGATCACGTAGATCGGGGTGCCGTCGGGGCGGGCGGATCGGATGGACTTCAGCGCGGCCAGGGCGTGCTCGCCGCCCTTGCGGGCGCGGGTGATGCCCCGCAGCAGGTCATCGCCCAGGCTGTAGCAGCCGTGGAAGTGGCGGATGCCGTGCGTGCGCCGGTTGGTGGCCGGCACCGATCGGGCCGGCCCCGCTGCGCTCAGCCGATGCCGTGGCAGGGCAGGACCGACAACGGCCCGAACTGGTCGAAGGCGAAACACCGGGTCGGGAAGCGGGTGGTGACCTCCTCGATCCGGTCCAGCTTGGCCTCGCGTTCGGGGTCGGTCGATTCCTTCCAGGTGCGGGCCCGCTGGAAGGAGAGCTTGGGGAAGGTGCAGGCCGGTCGGAATGCGGGCCGAGCCCGATTCCGATGACGAGCAGATCCTGCGGGTGTGGCCGACCTGATGAGCAGTCGGCCGCCATGGTGTGGTGCGGTCAGCGGAGGCGGCGCCGCTGGATGGGGTCGGCTTCGGCGGTGATGCGGGCGGAGGTCTCAGCGCCGAGGCGGACGTAGCGGGCCGAGACCGGCCAGGTCCTGGTGGCGGCTCTTGGCCAGGAGTTCGGGCGCAGTGCCGGAGCCAGGGTCGCCGTCGATCTGACCGGCACGTCGCTCTCCGCTCGTCACCGGCAAGTTGGTCGTCCGGCTCTCGCCTGCGGTCGCGTCCGATGTGGCCGCGACCGCAGGCACGATGCTCTCGCACCTGGCGCTGCGCCAGGCCCGCCGCTGCTCATGACGCTGATCCTACCCTGTTGCGTTAGTCGGACTAACGATGTAGGTTCGTTCACAACACAAACGTTAGCGATATAAACGTTAGTTACCGAAACGGATTGGTAGGTCATCGTGACGACCGCAACCCAGACCTTCGGCACCGCGCTCATCGGCCAGACCGAGAAGGCGCTGAACGCGATCCTGGACCGGCAGCTAGCCGGGACCGGCATCACCGAACCCCAGTGGGTGACCCTCACGCTGACCGTGGTCAGCGGCGGGACCGTCGCCCGGGCCGAGCTCATCCACCGTGTCGGCAGCGCCACCCAGTCCACCCGGGCGTCGGTGGCCGAACGCATCGCCGAACTGACCGCCGCAGGGCTCCTGTGCGACGGCGGCGAGGGCCACGTCCAGGTCACCGACGAAGGGCGCGAGCGTTGGACGCAGGTCCGCGCCGCGATCGATCCGATCACCCGGCGACTGTGGGGCGACCTGTCGCCCGAGGACCTGGCCACCGCAGGCCGCGTCCTGAACACCGTCCTGGCCAGGGCCAACGCGGTGCTGGCCACCCCCTGAACCCTTTACCCCCGGCACCCGGCGCGAGGACGTCATCACCATCCGCAGCGCGAAAGAGGAAGCCGTCACCCGCATCGAGGTCGAGCCCCACCGCGCCGATCAGGACGAGCCGCACGGCCGGGACTCGCTGACCGCCTGCGCCGCGTCACCGGGGGCAAGTCGGCCCGCCGGTTTCAGGGTGAGCGCGAGGCCCAGCGGTTGGTCGGTGCGGTCGCCCTCGCGAGCCGGTCGCGGAAGTCGGACAGGACGCTGTGGTGGAAGCCGGGGTCTTCCAGCTCCAGGCCGAGGGCGTACTTGAAGTCGATGCGGCAGCGCACCGCGACGTCACCGGCTCCCAGCGGTCGAGGCCGCCCGCGCCGGTGGAGCACTTATATAAACTATGAATATAAAAGTGTTATGCTTCGAGCGTGAGTCGTCACGACCCCGATCCTGGCGCTTCCGCCGCCATCGGGGCAGCCCTCTACGCTCTGGCCATCAGGGCCGTGAGACGCCTGCCGCGGGACATGAGCCTGACGTCCGCCGCCACCCTGGCCACCCTGGAGCGGACCGGCCCGCGGCGCATCACCGACCTGGCCGCGGTCGAGGGCGTCACCCAGCCCGCGATGACCACCCTGGTCCGGGTGATGGAGGAGTCCGGCCTGGTCGAGCGGCGCGGCGACGCGTCCGACAAGCGGGTCACGCTGGTGTGCCTGACCGAGGCCGGCGCCTCCCATGTCCGGACGCGGCGCCAGCAGGGCGTCCACGCGTTCGAGCGGCTGATCGGCGAGCTCACCGGCGACGAGGTCGAGGCGCTGGTGGCGGCCCTTCCGGCGCTGCAGCATCTGGCAGAGCTCGAAAGCCGGGACCGCGAACGGCCGAAGCAGTGACCGGGCGGCCGGTCGGCGGGGCCGAGGCGACGGCGTTCCCGGTGGCGCGTTCCGAGGCGCGGCTGCTGGTCCCCGCCCTGATGTTCATCGCTCTGGTCGTGGCGGCGGTCGGCAGCCTCGGGACGCCGCTCATCACCAGCGTGGCGACCTTGTTCCACGTCTCGCTCGGCAGCGCGCAGTGGACGCTGACCGTCGCGCTGCTCAGCGGCGCCGTCGCCACGCCGGTCCTGGGCCGGCTCGGAGCCGGCCCGCACCGGCGGGCCACGATCCTCGCCACGCCGGCGGTCGTCGTCGCCGGCAGCGCGCTCACCGTGCTGCCGCTGCCGTTCGCGTGGCTGCTGGCCGGCAGGGCGGCCCAGGGCATCGGGCTCGGGCTGACGGCGCTGATGACGGGCGTGGCCCGGGACCACCTCCCCGAGGAGCGCGGCGCGGCCGTGATCGCCCTGATCTCGGACGCCGCACGGCGCCGGCTACGGCTTCGGGCTGACGACCTTCGTCGCCGGGGTGGTCCTCATCCCGTTCTCGGTGCTGGGGTTCGTCGCCGGCAAGCTGACGCCGCCGGCCCCGGCCCCGGCCCCGGCCACCTCTTCCCCGACGACAGCGCCTACACCACCGCGGCGCCGGCCGGCATCGGCGCCATGGCGATCACGACGCTGACAAGCCTCGCGCTCGCCCGCCGACGCCCGCCCGAGACCAACCCGTTAAGTCCGATGCACTCATCCCGACACTGGAGGTTCCATGCCCAAGGGCTACTGGGTCAGCGCCTACCGCACCATTTCCGACCCCGAGAAGCTGGCTGCTTACAACAAGCTGGCCGGTCCGGCCGTCAAGGCCGGGGGAGGTCGGACTCTCGTCCGTGGCGGCCGGGTCGTGGCGCACGACGCCGGACTAGCCGAGCGCACTGTCCTGGTCGAGTTCGACAGCTTCGAGCAGGCCGTCGCGGCGTACGAGAGTGCGGCCTACCAGGAGGCGCTGACCGCCCTCTCCGACGGCGTCGAGCGCGACTTCCGGATCGTCGAAGGCATCGACTGACAGAGATGAACGCGCGCAGGCGGAACTGCGGGCGGCCGGTATGGACGTCGACGCGACCGCCCGTTCCAGGCGGTTCACGTGGTAGCTCTCGCGGGACATCGGCGGGTCTGTCCAGCCTTGTCCCCAGTGCCGGGGCGGAGGAAGCGCCGCGAACGGCGCCTCCAGCAGATCGGACAGGCCGGGAACCAGGCTCCTGGACTCGCGTCTGACGGGAACGCCCGTGACCTGATCTCCGGCTTCTGCTCGGTCGGCGACGGGAGGCTCAGAGCCGTTCGAGCGGACGCCGTGAGAGCGGCGGCGGGAACGCCGCGTCCAGCAGCAGGAGGTCGTCGTCGGTGAGGTGGATGGCCGCGGCCGCCGCGTTGTGCTCCACGTGGGCGGGCACGCCCGACTTCGGTATGGCGATCACGCCGTCGTTCCGGAGCACCCATGCGAGGGCCACCTGCGCCGTGGTCACCTCATGGCGGACCGCGACGTCGAGAAGCGCCTGACGGCCGAGCAACCGGCCCTGTTCTATCGGCGAGTACGCCATGATCGGAATGCCTCGGTTGTGGCACCAGGGGATCAGCTCGAACTCGGGACCGCGTCTGGCGAGGTTGTAGAGGATCTGGTCGCTCTGCACGGCCGAGCCGCCGGTGATCGCGACGAGATCCTCCATGTCGGAGACGTCGAAGTTGCTGACGCCCCACCACCTGATGCGCCCCGAGGCCACAAGCTGCTCGAAGGCGGCGAGCGTCTCCTCCAGAGGCACCTGTCCCCGCCAGTGGAGCAGGTAGAGGTCCAGCCGGTCGGTGCCCAGGCGGCGCAGGCTTCTCTCACAGGCGGCGACGGTGCCCGTGCGGGTCGCGTTCTGCGGCAGGACCTTGCCGACCAGGAACACCTCGTCGCGATGGCCGGCGATCGCCTCGCCGACCAGGCGTTCCGCCCTGCCGTCCGCGTACATCTCGGCGGTGTCGATCAGGGCCATGCCAAGCTCGAGGCCGAGCCGCAGCGCCTTGATCTCGATGTCCCACCGCGACGGGTTCTCGGCCATGTGCCAGGTGCCCTGCCCGAGGACCACGACCTGCTCGCCGGACGGCAATGTGGTCGTACGCATGGCGGCCTCCCCAAGCCGGCTACGAATCAGCCTATGCTTCCGCGCAGGTGAGACCGCGCCTGGGCCTCATGGATGCCGGGCTCCCGGTACGCGACGCGAGGTGTCGTGGCGGCGATGCCCTGCGCATGGTCATGCGTTATGCGCTCTTCCCGGGACGGGCTCGGGAGACTGCGGGGGATGCGTCCCGGGTAACCCCAGGCCATGGAAGCGTCATTTTCCGGAAACGCCGCTTTGAGCTGGATGAGCCTCCCCGTGGCCGGCGGGTAGCTGACCACGAGAAACCCATGCATGCTGTGTCGAGCGAGGAGCGCGGCCGTGGACTACGAAGAGTTCCTCGAAACCGTGAGCCGTCAGACCGGCCTGGACGCCGAGGCCGCCGAGCGCGCCATACAGGCGACGCTTGAGACGCTCGCGCGGCGTCTGTCGAAGGGGGAAAGCCGCGACCTGCTCCGGCAACTGCCCGCCGAGCTGAAGTCGTACGTCTACACGGACGAGGGCTCCGAGGCCTTCGACGTCGACGAGTTCCTCCGGCGCGTGGCCGAGCGGGAGCAGGTGGACGTCGAGGAGGCCGAACGGCGCGCGCGAGCCGTCTTCTGGGCGCTGGGCGGTGCCCTGGACGCCAAGGAGGTGGCCGACCTGGGGGCGGACCTGCCGGAGGATTTCGATCCCCTGGTGGCCGAGGCCCAGCGGAGGCACGTGGAGGTCATGCGGTCCTCGGAGTTCCTCACCAGGGTCGCCAGGCGGACCGGCCTCGACGCCGAGGGCGCCGAACGCGCCACCGCGGCCGTGCTGGAGACGCTCGCGGAGCGCATCGCCGCGGGCGAGGTCAGGGATCTCATCCGCGAGCTGCCGGTCCGGCTGCATCCACCGCTGAGACGGGGCATCGCCAACAGCTCCGGCACGGCCACGCGGATGGGGCTGGAGGAGTTTCTGCGCCGGGTGGCCGAGCGAGAGGGCGTGTCCCTTGACCAGGCGCGGGAACATGCCGCCGCGGTGTTCGCCACGTTGCGCGAGGCCGTCACGGTCGACGAGTTCTTCGACGTCACCGTCCAGTTGCCGGACGAGTACTGGGCCCTGATTCCCCATCCGTGAGCGGGAGGCGGGCGGGCTCGCCGCTCCACGTGTTCCACGCACCCTGGCGGGTCCCCGGAAGCGCCTCCTCCCGGTCGCTTGCTTCTCCTCTGGCGTTCCACTGGGCGGCCTGCCACGGCTCATCGGAGGCAGATGAGGTGCGGGAAGGGTGGTGCGGGGGAACGAGAGGCGGGAGGAGACGACAATCCCGTCGCGGTGTTCCGCAAGCCGACGGGGACACGCTCGCCGGCAGAGCCCTGACACCACCGGTCCGAAGGTGGTGTGGATCCCGGTTCTTCCGGCTCGGGCTGATGCGTTTCAGCGGCGTGGCGAGCTGACTTCACGATCTGGAACAGCCGGGGGACTGGTCCCGTGAGCGCCCCGAGAACAACAGGGCCCCGCAAGGTGGCGCCGGCCACCTGCAGCGGGTGCGACGCGGCCCGGCACGCGGAGGGCGTCCTGGACCGCCACGACTTTCCGATCATCGAATTCGCCGACGTCGCGCAGGGGAGTGCTCACGGGCGCTCGTGAGGCCGCTGCGCTCGGGCGAGCGCCAAGAGGAGGGGGATGAGGACATGGCCAAGGCGGTGGGAATCGACCTCGGCACGACCAACTCGGTCATCGCGACCACCGAGGACACGCATCCGACGGTCGTCCCGAACGCCGAGGGGTCGCGTACGACTCCCTCGGTGGTGGCCTTCACGGACCAGGGGGAGGTGCTGGTGGGCCAGATGGCCAGACGCCAGGCGATCCTCAACCCGAAAGGCACGATCTATTCGGCCAAGCGCTTCATCGGGCGCAAGTTCGACGAGGTGCAGAGCGAGATCAAGGCGGTCTCGTTCGACGTCGTGCCGGGCCCGGAAGGCGCCGTGCGGTTCAAGGTGCGCGACAAGCCGTACGCGCCGGAGGAGATCTCCGCCTTCGTGCTGCGCAAACTGGCCTCGGACGCCGGGAAGTTCCTGGGGGAGAAGGTCACCGAGGCCGTCATCACGGTGCCGGCGTACTTCAACGACGCGCAGCGGCAGGCCACCAAGGACGCCGGCAAGATCGCCGGCCTGGAGGTCCTGCGCATCATCAACGAGCCGACCGCGGCGGCCCTGGCGTACGGCCTGGACAAGAAGGGCAGCGAGACCGTTCTCGTGTTCGACCTGGGCGGGGGCACCTTCGACGTCAGCATCCTCGACATCGGCGAGGGCGTCATCGAGGTCCGCGCCACCTCGGGCGACACCCACCTGGGCGGCGACGACTTCGACCGGCGCATCGTGGATCACCTGGCCGACGAGTTCCACAAGGAGCAGGGCATCGACCTGCGCCGCGACCCGCAGGCACTCCAGCGGTTGTTCGAGGCCGCGGAGAAGGCCAAGGTGGAGCTGTCGGCGGTCACCCAGACGCAGGTCAGCCTGCCGTTCATCACGGCCGACGCGACCGGCCCCAAGCACCTGAACACCACGCTCATGCGCTCGACCTTCGAGCAGATCACGCACGACCTGCTCGAACGCTGCCGGGGCCCGGTGGAGCAGGCCATGGCCGACGCGAAGCTGACGACGAACGACATCGACGAGGTGATCCTCGTCGGCGGCTCCACCCGCATGCCGGCCGTGCAGCAGCTCGTGCGGCGGCTGACGGGCAAGGACCCGAACATGACGGTCAACCCGGACGAGGTCGTGGCCGTCGGCGCGGCCGTCCAGGCGGCCATCATCAAGGGCGAGCTGAAGGACGTCGTGCTGCTGGACGTCACGCCGCTGTCGCTCGGCGTCGAGACGCTCGGCGGCGTGATGACGAAGATCATCGAGCGGAACACCACGATCCCGGCCCGCCGTACGGAGACGTTCAGCACCGCGGAGGACAACCAGTCGGCCGTGGACATCGTCATCCTGCAGGGCGAGCGCGAGCGCGCCGCGGACAACCGGGTGCTCGGCCGCTTCCGGCTGGAGAACATCCGGCCCGCCCCGCGCGGGGTGCCGCAGATCGAGGTCACCTTCGACATCGACGCCAACGGCATATTGAACGTCTCCGCCAAGGACAAGGACACCGGCGCCGAGCAGCGCATCACGATCAGCGAGAGCTCCAACCTGGACAAGAGCGAGATCGACCGGATGATCGCCGAGGCGGAGCGGCACCGCACCGAGGACGCGCAGCTTCGTGCCGCGATCGACGCCCGCAACGAGCTGGACTCCGCCGCCTACCAGGTCGAGCGCCGGCTGTCGGAGCTGGGCGACGCCGTCCAGGTGCACGAGAAGGCGCGGGCCGAGCAGCTGATCATGGACGCACGTCAGGCGATCAAGGAGGAGGCGCCCATAGACCGGCTGCGGAGCCTGACAGCGGAGCTGCAGCAGGTTTACCACGGCCTCGGTATGACGGCGTCCGCCGCCTCCGGCCAGACCCAGGGACAGCCCCAGGGCCAGGCGCAGGGACAGGCGCAGTCCGCCTCGGGCGGGTCGGACGAGGACGTCATCGACGCCGAGTTCACCAGCCCCAACAGCCCGTGATCCGACATGACCGAGCGGAACGAGAAAGCACCTCCGGAGCCCCGGCAGGCCGTCGAGGAACCCGTCGAGGAGCCCATCGAGGAGCCCGTCGCGGAGCAGCTCGCCGAGCTGGAGGACCGGTGGCTGCGCGCCGTCGCCGAGCTCGACAACCTCCGCAAGCGGGTCGCACGCGACATGGAGCGGCAGCGGATCGACGAGCGCATGCGCGTGGCGGCGGAGTGGCTGCCCGTGGTCGACAACCTCGAACTTGCGCTCAAGCACGCGGGTGCCGACGCCGGCGCGGTGATCGAGGGGGTCCGGGCCGTCCGCGACCAGGCGGTCGGCGTGCTCGCGCGCCTCGGCTTCCCGCGCAGGGACGACGTGGGCGCGCGGTTCGACCCCGCCAGGCACGAGGCGGTCGGCACCGTCGCCGTCCCGGACGCCGACCCCGGCACCGTGGTCGAGGTCGTGCGGCCCGGCTACGGCGAGGGCGAGCTGCAACTGCGCCCGGCCGCCGTCGTCGTCTCCACGAAAGCCGGCGAATGATGGCGGAGCGCGACTTCTACGAGATCCTGGGCGTGCCGAGAACGGCGAGCCAGGACGAGATCCAGCGCGCCTACCGGAAGCTGGCCCGCACCTACCATCCCGACGTCAACAAGTCTCCCGACGCCGAGGAGCGCTTCAAGGAGATCTCTGAGGCGTACGCGGTGCTGTCGGACCCCGAGACGCGGCGGCGATACGACGCGTTCGGGCCGGACTTCCGCCGGGTGCCCGAGGACGTGGACCCTGCGGCGTACGCCCGTGCCCGGGCGGGAGCCGGCGCGAGACCGGGCTGGGCGCGCGGACCAGGCGGGGAGGAGATCCACTTCACCGTCGGCGAGGGCTTCGAGGGCATCGACCTCGACGACCTGTTCGGCGGCGTCTTCGGCGGGCGCAGGCGTGGCGCGACCGGCCGCGGCTGGGGCCCGGTGCCCGGCGCCGACCAGGAGGCCGAGCTGCCGCTCACGGTCGAGGAGGCCTACCGCGGCGGCCGGCGGACCATCACGATCCCCGGCCCGGGCGGCGGGCGGACCCTCCAGGTGGACATCCCGCCCGGGGTGACCGACGGCCAGCGGATCCGGCTCGCGGGCCAGGGCGGCGCGGGCAGCGGCGGCGCCAAGGCCGGCGACCTCTACCTGATCGCGCGGATCGCCGACCACCCGCGCTACCGCGTGGAGGGGCGCGACATCCATGTCCGCCTGCCGCTGACGCCGTCGGAGGCCGCGCTGGGGGCGACCGTCGCGGTGGACACGCCGGGTGGGGAGGCGAAGGTCAAGGTGCCGCCGGGCACCTCGTCCGGGCGCCGCCTGCGGCTGCGCGGGCAGGGCATGCCGAACCCGCGGGGCCGGCCCGGAGACCTGCTGGCCGAGGCCCGGATCATGGTGCCGCCCAAGCTCAGCGACGAGGAGCGCCGCCTGTACGAGCAGCTGGCCAGGGTCTCGACGTTCAACCCGAGGAGCCGGTCATGACCTATCCGCTCGTCCGGCTCGCCCGGGTCCACGTCGGTCACCTGGACCTGGAGTCGTTCTCCCGGGCCACGGGACTGCACCCGGAACTGGTGCGCCGCCTGGTGGCGCTCGGGCTGATCGACACCTGCCCCGGCCTGCCGGGCGGCCTGTGCTTCCCGCCCGCCCAGGTCGCCGCGGCCGGGCGCCTTCAGCGCCTGCGCGCCGGACTCGCCGTCAACTACGCCTCCCTCGGCCTCGTGACCGACCTTCTGGACCGAATCGCGGAGCTGGAGGCGGCTCTGCGTACCCGTACGAGATGGACCGGAGACAGATCGTGGACCTGAACCGCCTGACGCAGAAGTCGCAGGAGGCACTGCACGACGCCCAGACCGCGGCGATCCGCTTCGGACACACCGAGGTCGACGGGGAGCACCTGCTGCTGGCGCTGATCCGGCAGCCCGACGGGCTCGTCCCGCGCCTGCTGTCCGCCGCCGGCGCCGACCCGGACAAGCTCCTGCTCGAACTGGAGCACGAACTGGAGCGGCGGCCCCGCGTCACCGGCCCCGGCGCCGCTCCCGGCCAGGTCTACGTCACCCAGCGGGTGTCGCGGCTGCTCGACGCCGCCGAGCGGGAGGCCGGCCGGCTGAAGGACGAGTACGTGTCGGTCGAGCACCTGCTGCTGGCGCTGCTGGACGAGGGCGTCGACAGTGCGGCCGGCCGCCTGCTCAAGGGACACGGGCTCACCCGCGAGCGCTTCCTGCAGGTGCTGACGCAGGTGCGCGGGAACCAGCGGGTGACCTCCGCCAACCCGGAGGTCGCGTACGAGGCGCTGGAGAAGTACGGGCGCGACCTGGTGGCGGAGGCGCGGGCGGACAAGCTCGACCCGGTCATCGGGCGGGACGGCGAGATCCGCCGGGTCGTCCAGATCCTGTCCCGCAAGAGCAAGAACAACCCGGTCCTGATCGGCGACCCGGGCGTGGGCAAGACGGCGATCGTGGAGGGCCTCGCGCAGCGCATCGCACGCGGCGACGTGCCGGAGGGCCTGAAGGACAAGACGATCTTCAGCCTGGACATGGGCGCGCTGGTCGCCGGGGCGAAATACCGCGGCGAGTTCGAGGAGCGCCTGAAGGCCGTGCTCACGGAGGTGAAGGCGTCCGAGGGGCGCATCCTGCTGTTCGTCGACGAGGTGCACACGGTGGTCGGCGCGGGCGCCGCCGAGGGGGCGATGGACGCCGGCAACATGCTGAAACCGATGCTGGCCCGCGGTGAGCTGCACATGATCGGCGCGACGACCGTGGGGGAGTATCGCAAGCACATCGAGAAGGACGCGGCGCTGGAGCGCCGCTTCCAGCCGGTCTTCGTCGACGAGCCGTCGGTCGAGGACTCCATCTCCATCCTGCGCGGGCTGCGCGAGCGGCTCGAGGTCTTCCACGGCGTGAAGATCCAGGACGGCGCGATCGTCGCCGCGGTCGTGCTGAGCCATCGCTACATCTCCGACCGCTTCCTCCCCGACAAGGCGATCGACCTGGTCGACGAGGCGTGCGCCATGCTCCGTACGGAGATCGACTCGATGCCCGCCGAGCTGGACGAGCTGACCCGCCGGGTGACGCGGCTGGAGATCGAGGAGGCGGCACTCGCCAAGGAGGACGACCCGGCGAGCCGGGAGCGCCTGGAGACGCTGCGCAAGGAGCTGGCCGACCTGCGGGCGGAGGCCGACGCCATGCGGGCCCAGTGGGAGGCCGAGCGGCACGCCCTGCGCAAGGTGCAGCAGCTGCGCGAGGAGATCGAGAGCGTACGGCGGGAGGCCGAGCAGGCCGAGCGCATGTACGACCTGAACCGCGCGGCGGAGCTGCGGCACGGCAGGCTCCCCGAACTGGAGCGCAGGCTGCATGCCGCGGAGGAACAGCTGGAGAGCAAGCAGGGCGGGCACCGGCTGCTGCGCGAGGTGGTGACCGAGGAGGAGATCGCCGGCATCGTGTCGCGATGGACCGGCATCCCGATCAGCCGCCTGCAGGAGAGCGAGCGGGAGAAGCTGCTGCGGCTCGACGAGATCCTCCACGAGCGGGTGATCGGCCAGGACGAGGCCGTGCGGGCGGTCGCCGACGCCATCATCAGGGCGCGCTCGGGGATCAAGGACCCCCGCCGCCCGATCGGGTCGTTCATCTTCCTCGGGCCGACCGGAGTCGGCAAGACGGAGCTGGCCAAGACGCTGGCCGAGGCGTTGTTCGACACCGAGGAGAACATGGTCCGCGTCGACATGAGCGAATACCAGGAGCGGCACACCGTCAGCCGCCTCGTCGGCGCCCCGCCCGGGTACGTCGGCTACGAGGAGGGCGGCCAGCTCACCGAGGCCGTGCGGCGCAAGCCCTATTCCGTGGTGCTCTTCGACGAGATCGAGAAGGCGCACACGGACGTGTTCAACACCCTGCTGCAGGTGCTGGACGACGGGCGGCTCACCGATGCCCAGGGGCGTACGGTCGACTTCCGCAACACCGTGATCATCATGACGTCGAACATCGGCTCGCACTACCTCAGTGAGAAGGCGGCGCCGTCGGGCGAGATCGACCCGGAGGTGCGCGAGATGGTCATGGCGGAGCTGCGTGCCCGCTTCCGTCCCGAGTTCCTCAACCGCATCGACGACATCGTGCTGTTCAAGCCGCTCACCGAGGCCGAGATCGAGCAGATCGTCACGCTGATGTTCAACGACATCAGGGCGCGGCTCGCCGAGCGCAGGATGACGCTCGAGATCAGCCCGGAGGCGGTCCGCCACATCGCCGAGCGCGGGTTCGACCCCGTCTACGGGGCCCGTCCGCTGCGCCGCTTCATCGCCCGTGAGGTGGAAACCCGGGTCGCGCGGGCGCTGGTCGCCGGCGACGTCAGGGACGGCGCGACCATCAGGGTGGCCATGTCCGGTGGCGAGCTCGTCGTCACCTACGAGAACCCGGAGGGCTGAACGATGCCGCCGAAGGTCGCGGAATCGAGCGTCGTCCGGTGCCCGCACTGCGGCCGCAACAACCGCGTGCCGCGGGCGGGTGCCGGAGTCCCGCGCTGCGGCGAGTGCCGCGAATCGCTGCCCTGGGTGGTTGACGCGGGGGACGAGGACTTCGCCGAGGTCGCCGAGGCGGCGCCGATTCCGGTCGTCGTCGACTTCTGGGCGTCCTGGTGCGGACCATGCCGCATGGTGAGCCCGGCGCTCCACCAGGTCGCCACCGAGCTGGCCGGGCGGATCAAGCTGGTGAAGGTGAACATCGACGAGGCACCGGAAACCTCGCGGCGCTTCGGCGTGCAGGCCGTCCCGACGCTCGTTGTGATGAAGCAGGGGAAGGTCGTGGCCCGGCGGGCCGGGGCGGCGCCGGCACCCGTGTTGCGGGAGTGGGTCGGCGATGCGCTGGCCGGATGAGCTGGTCGAGACCCCCGACCTGCAGGGGGCCTACCCTCGGCTGAGCGAGGCGCAGATCCAGGCGCTGTCCGCCTGCGGCGAGCGGCGGTCGGCCCGCCGGGAGGACGTTCTGTTCGCGGAGGGCGACCCGTGCGTCGCCTTCTTGGTCGTCCTGGCAGGCAAGGTCGCGGAGGTCAAGGGATACGGATTCGACGATCAGCTGATCGGCATCCACGGGGCCGGCCGGTTCCTGGGCGATCTCAACGTGCTCACCGGCCAGGCCGGCTTCATCACGGCCGTGGTGGCGGAGGACGGTGAGGCGCTCGCCGTGCCCGCCGAGGAGCTCCGCCGGTTGGTCACCGAGGACGAGACGCTGGGCGATCTCGTCCTGCGCGCCTACCTGATTCGCCGCTCGATGCTCATCGGGCTCGGGGCCGGCTTCCGCATCATCGGCTCCCGCTACTCGCCGGACTGCCGGCGGCTGCGTGAGTTCGCGGCCCGCAACCGGCTGCCGCACCGGTGGATCGACCTGGAAGAGGACACCGACGTCGAGAGCCTCCTGCAGCGGATGGGTCTCACTCCGCAGGAGACCCCGTTCGTGATCTGGCGCGGTGAGAAGGTGCTGCGCAATCCGACGAACGCGGAGCTGGCCAAGTTGATCGGCCTGCCGGCGCCCGCGCCGCGGGAGAGCGGCTGGGACCTGCTCGTCGTCGGAGCCGGTCCGGCGGGGCTGGCCGCGGCGGTGTACGGCGCCTCGGAGGGCCTCACGACGATCGTCCTCGACAGCGTGGCGACGGGCGGTCAGGCGGGCACCTCGTCGCGGATCGAGAACTACCTCGGCTTCCCCGCCGGGCTCTCCGGCGGCGAGCTGGCCGAGCGGGCGGAGATCCAGGCCCGCAAGTTCGGCGCGCAGTTCTCCATTCCGGCCGAGGCGTGCACGCTCCAAGAGCAGGAAGGCCATCACGTGGTCACCGTGAAGGAAGGGGCGGTGATCCAGACGCGGGCGCTGCTCATAGCGACGGGCGTCCGGTACCGGAAACTCGACGTGCCCGACCTGGAGAGGTTCGAGGCGACCAGCGTCTACTACGCGGCCACCGCGTTCGAGGCACAGATGTGCAGCCGGGACCCGGTCGTCGTCGTGGGCGGGGGCAACTCGGCCGGCCAGGCGGCACTGTTCCTCGCCCAGCACGTCGCCTCCGTCCGCCTGCTCGTACGCGACGACGCGCTGACCAGGAACATGTCCCGCTATCTGGCGGTCGAGATCGAACAACACCCCGGCATTCAGGTGATGCTGAACACCCAGGTCCGGCGGCTGGTCGGGGAGCAGACGCTCGAGGCGGTCGTCGCCGAGGACAACGTGACCGGGGAGCGGTTCACCCTCGAGGCCCGCGCGATGTTCGTCTTCATCGGTGCGGAGCCGTACAGCCGGTGGCTGGCCGACGAGGTCGCGCTCGACTCCCGGGGATACATCCTGACCGGGCTGGACGCCGCTCGCTCCGGCAGGAAGGGCGTACCCGACTCCGCCGGCCGGCCGTTCCCGCTGGAGACCAGCAGAGCGGGTGTGTTCGCGGCCGGCGACGTGCGGAACGGGTCGATCAAACGGGTCGCGTCGGCCGTCGGCGAGGGCGCGATGGCCGTGCGCCTCGTGCACGAACACCTTCAGCTGAGGGGCTGAGGCCCACGCGGGGAGGAAGGGGACTGGCGATGGCAGAAGTGATGGCGGTGCCGAGGTTCGAGCGGTTCTTCAGGAAGGCGGCGGGCCTCGACGTCGACAAGGAGGATCTCCGGCGCTACAGCGACTTCGTGAACCAGAAGCTGTACGACCTGCTGGTGATCGGCGAGGCCCACGCGAAGGCGAACGTCCGGGACATCATCGAGACCTGGGACCTGCCCATCACCAAGGGCCTCCAGGAGAGCATCCACCGGTTCCGCGACCTCGACGAGGACATCGAGCTGAAACCGATCCTGGAGCAGCTCGCGGCGTTGCCCCCGCTCGACCTGTCCATCGGCGAGGAGGTGACGAAAAGGCTGCCCGAGATCGCCGGCGGGCTGTCGCTGGCGCTGGCGCGCACGTTCACCATCCTCGATCCCGGCCTGAAGAATCCGAGGACCGAGCAGTGGGAACGCGTGATCCGCGTTTTCGAGCTGCTTCTCTAGAAGCGAGGACATCATGAAGGCAGTCGTATACGAAGGACCCCGGCAGGTCGGTGTCAAGAACGTGCCGGACGCGCGGATAGAGATGCCCACCGATGTTCTGGTCCGCGTCACCACGAGCAACATCTGCGGGTCGGACCTGCACATGTACGAAGGCCGGACCGACCTGGAGCCGGGCCGTGTCCTCGGCCACGAGAACCTCGGCGAGGTGGTCGAGGTGGGGCCGGGAGTGGTACGCGTCCGCGTCGGCGACATGGTCTGCGTGCCGTTCAACGTCGCGTGCGGCTTCTGCGCCAACTGCGAGAGCGGCCTGACCGCCTTCTGCCTCACCACCAACCCGGAGCCGGGGGTTGACGGGGCCGCTTACGGCTTCGCGGACATGGGCCCGTACAACGGCGGCCAGGCCGAGCTGCTGCGCGTGCCGTTCGGCGACTTCAACTGCCTTGTCCTGCCGGACGACGCGCGGGAGAGGCAGACCGACTACGTCATGCTGGCCGATATCTGGCCCACCGGCTGGCACGCGACCCAGCTCGCCTGTGTGCAGGCCGGCGACTCGGTCGTGATCTACGGGTCGGGGCCGGTCGGCCTGATGGCCGCCTACTCCGCGATGTTCAAGAGCGCGGGCATGGTGATGGTCGTGGACCGCCACCCGGACCGGCTGGCCAAGGCCGAGGAGATCGGGGCGATCCCGATCGACGACTCCAAGGCATCGCCGGTCGACCAGGTCATGGAGCTCACGCACGACAGGGGCGCCGACCGGGGCTGCGAGTGCGTGGGCTACCAGGCGCACGACCCCCAGGGGCACGAGCATCCCAACATGACGCTGAACAACCTCGTCAAGTCGGTGAGGTTCGCCGGGACGATCGGGGTCGTGGGCGTGTACATCCCCACGGATCCCGGCAGCCCCGACGACCTCTACAAGCAGGGCGAGATCGCCTTCGACTACGGGATGTTCTGGTTCAAGGGCCAGACCATGGGCAACGGTCAGTGCAACGTCAAGAACTACAACCGGCAGCTCTGCACCCTCATCCACCAGGGGAAGGCCCGGCCGTCGTGGGTCGTCTCACACGAGCTGAATCTGGACGACGCGCCCGGCGGCTACGAGCACTTCGACCGGAGGGATCCCGGCTGGACCAAGGTCGTCCTGCATCCCGCCGGCATCGGCTGACCCTCCCGTCGCGGCCGCGGGCCTCGCGGTCCGCCATGGCGGTGAGGGGGGACGCGCCATGCGCATGCCGGACGCCCGCTGGCTCAAGCAAAGGCTGCACGACGCCTTCAACAGGCACGATCTGG
Organism: Microbispora sp. CSR-4; assembly: GCF_008033685.1. Taxonomy (NCBI): domain Bacteria; kingdom Bacillati; phylum Actinomycetota; class Actinomycetes; order Streptosporangiales; family Streptosporangiaceae; genus Microbispora; species Microbispora sp. CSR-4. The sequence continues at coordinate 53,218 of NZ_VJVX01000049.1, read as the reverse complement.
ACGAGGTGATCCAGTGTCACAGTCGGGACGCGGTCCTGGTGACCCCGGCGGGCGTCGCGGAGGGACACGAGCAGATCGCCTCTTACTACGAAGATCTGTTCAGGGGCTTCCCCGACATGCGCATTACGGTCTGGCACACCGTCCTGTGCGCCGATCCGGCGGTGACCGAATGGCTGCTCACCGGCACCCACGCCGGGCCCTTCCTGCTGCCCGGGGGCCAGGTGCTGGAACGAACCGGCCGCCATGTCGCCATCCGGGGCACCAGCACCTGTTCGGTGGGCAACGACAGGATCATCAGTCACCGCATCTACTTCGACCAGCTGGAGCTTTACAGCCAGCTCGGCGGGCGCCTCGTCTTCGACGAGCGGCCGCCGTCGCGTGAGCGGTGGGCGGAGGGGTGAGCGATGCCGGCAGACGACATGGGCGACACGGTGACGGTCGAGCTGTTCTTCCAGTGCAGGCACGACGTCGTCAGCGAGGAGATCCGGGTTCCACGGGCCGACTGGGACAAGATGAGCGCGGGCCAGCGCGACGCGTACCTGGCCGACCGCGTCGACGCGCTCGTGTGCGCGAACTCCAGCGCCGGTTGGAGGGAGATCTAGGAGTGGGGTAGGGCGAGCGTGGGCGGCATGGCGACCAGGACCAGGGACAGGGTCCGTTCCTGGCTCCTGGAGGGGCTTCAGCACGAGGACGTGATGCCCGCCGGGCCCCACGTGATGGAGGCGCCGCACAGGCGGCATGCCTGGTGGCGGGTCATGTGCCTCACCGGTCTCGACTACTTCTCCACCCTCGGCTACCAGCCGGGGATCGCCGCGCTGGCGGTGGGCCTGCTGTCGCCCGTCGCGACGTTGTTCCTCGTCGCGCTGACGCTGTTCGGCGCGCTGCCGGTCTACCGGCGGGTGGCGGTGGAGAGCCCGTACGGCCAGGGCTCGGTCGCCATGCTCGAACGGCTCGCTCCGAGGTGGTGGGGCAAGCTGTTCGTCCTGGTGCTGCTCGGGTTCGCGGCCACCGATTTCGTGATCACGATGACGCTGTCGGCGGCCGACGCGGCAGCGCACATCCTGGAGAACCCCTTCGTGCCGCGTGCCCTCCAAGGGCACCAGATGGCCGTGACGCTCGGCCTGCTGGCGCTGCTCGGCGGCGTGTTCCTGATGGGCTTCAGCGAGGCGATCGGCCTCGCCGTCGTCCTCGTGGGCGTCTACCTGTCGCTCAACGTCGTGGTGGTGACGGCAGCCGTGCTCCATCTCGCCGACCGGCCCGTCCTGTTCGCCGGCTGGAAGCAGGCTCTGCTGTCCTCGCACGGCGGGCCGGCGTCGATGGTGCTGCTGTCCCTGCTCGTCATGCCCAAGCTCGCCCTCGGCCTGTCCGGGTTCGAGACCGGGGTGGCCGTCATGCCGCTGATCAAGGGGGATCTGCCGGGACGGATCAGGGGAGCCAAGAGGCTGCTGACGACGGTGGCCCTGGTCATGAGCGTCTTCCTGATCGCCAGCAGCTTCGTCACGAGCGTGCTGATCCCGTCGCGGGAGTTCCGGGAGGGCGGCAGGGCCGACGGCCGGGCCCTGGCGTACCTGGCTCACGCCTACCTCGGGAACGGGTTCGGCACGCTGTACGACGTGAGCACGATCGCGATCCTGTGGTTCGCCGGCGCCTCCGCGATGGCGGGCCTGCTCAACCTCGTTCCCCGCTACCTTCCCCGGTATGGCATGGCCCCGGACTGGACGCGGGCGGTCCGGCCGCTCGTCCTGGTCTTCACGGCGGTCGCGTTCGCCATCACCGTGATCTTCCAGGCGAGCGTGACGGCGCAGGGCGGGGCGTACGCCACCGGAGTCCTCGTGCTGATCCTCTCGGCGGCCGTCGCGGTCACGGTCTCGGCCCACCGGCGCCGCAGGCGCGCGGCGGCGGCGTACGCGGCCATCACCCTCGTCCTGATCTACACGCTGGTGGCGAACGTGATCGAGCGGCCGGACGGTGTGAAGATCGCGTCGTTCTTCATCGCGGCCATCGTGGTCACCTCGCTGATCTCCCGGGCGACCCGGTCCACCGAGCTGCGGGTCACCCGCGTGGTCCTCGACCCCCTGGCGGAGCGGTTCCTCCGGGAGGTGCCCGGCAACGAGGTCTACCTGGTCGCCAACGAGCCGCAGCGGCGGGACCGGGCGGAGTACGAGGAGAAGCTGCGCGAGCAGTGGCGCAACCACCGGCTGGATCCGGCCACGCCGGTGCTGTTCGTGGAGGCCGCCGTCCCGGACGCGTCGGAGTTCCTGACCGAGCTGAGCGTCCGGGGCGAGGAGCGGCACGGGCACCGGATCCTCCGGCTGGAGAGCTCCTCGATCCCGAACGCGCTGGCCGCCCTGCTGCTCTACATCCGGAACCGCTTCCTCAAGCTGCCGCACATCTACTTCCACTGGTCCGAGGAGAACCCCGTCGCCGCGATGCTCCGTTATCTGGTGTTCGGTGTGGGCGACGTCCCGGCGATGACCCGCGAGATCCTGCGGGAGGCCGAGCCCGATCCCGAACGCCGTCCCCGGGTGCACGTCGGGTAGGCCGACTGGCCTGCGCGTTTGCGCCACTCGGACGGGGGTATCGGCTGCCCGATGTCGTCGTCCGCGGGCTCTGTCTCCGGCCCGGCACCCATCCGGCAGGTCGCCGAGCACGAGTCCCGCGAGCCGGCGAGGCGGGAGGGCCGGAGCCACCCGCCCGCCGAGGTCCGGGAGACCTGCCCGGTGGCGGTCCGAGACCGGGACGGCAGGGTTCCAGCAGGTTCGCCGTTCGGGGGAGGGATCGTATGGCGGACGCATGGACGTTCGAGGGTCAGCCGGCCGCCCTGGGCGCCGGCACCGTGACGCTTGTCGAGGGGAGCTCGTTCTGCGTCTCCTCCTGGAACGGCGACATCCGGCCCGGCGGGCCGCAGGGCGTCTACCACGCCGACACCCGGCTGCTGTCCCGGTGGGAGCTGCGGGTGGACGACGCGCCGATCGAGCCGCTCCAGGTGCTGGCGGGCGCGCCGTACCACGCCACGTTCCTCGGCCGGACGCAGCCGAGGCCGGGGCGTGCGGAGAGCACCCTGATGGTGGTGCGGGACCGGTACGTCGGGGGCGGCCTGCGGGAGGACCTGCTGCTGCGCAACCTCTCCGACGAGCCGGCCGGCTGCGTGGTGGACGTCCACATCGGCTCCGACGTCGCCGACCTGTTCGAGGTGAAGATCAACCGGGTTCGGCACGTCCCCGACGTCGAGCTGGTGCCCGAGGGGGCGAGCCTGCGGGTCTACTCGCCGAGCCGCGCACGCGGCGCCGTGATCAGGGCCGCCGACGCGCTGGCCGTTCCCGGGCTGCTCGGCTTCCGCGTGGCCGTACCGGCCCGGGGGGAGTGGAGGGCGTCCCTCCAGGTGAATCCGATCATCGACGGCGAGGAGTCGCAGGCGTGGTTCTCCACGCGTCACCCCGTCGAGCACGCCAGGCCCGCCGTGCGCCTGGCGGCCTGGCAGCGGCACGGCCCGTGCGTGGTCACCGACCATCCGGTGCTGGCCATGACGCTCCGGCGGTCGAAGGAGGACCTGGGGTCGCTGCGGCTGTACGAGCCCGGGTCCCCGGACGAGCCGCCCACGATAGCCGCCGGCGCGCCGTGGTTCATGACGCTGTTCGGCCGCGACTCGCTGCTGACCTCGTGGATGGCGCTGCCGCTCGACCAGTCGCCGGCGCTCGGCACGCTGCGCCGCCTGGCCCGGCTCCAGGGCACGAAGATCGATCCGCTGTCGGAGGAGGAGCCCGGGAAGATCCCGCACGAGCTGCGGTTCGGCGCGCGGCAGGGCGTCTCCCCCCACGGCGCCGCCTGCTACTACGGCTCGGTCGACGCCACCCCGCTGTACGTCGTGCTCCTCGGCGAGCTGCACCGCTGGGGCATCCATCGCGAGGCCGTCGAGGAGCTCGTGCCGCACGCCGACGCGGCGCTGTCGTGGATCGAGGAGTACGGCGAGCGCGCGGGCCCGATCGAGGGGTTGCTCTGGTATCGCCGCAAGACCGACAAGGGCCTGGTCAACCAGGGCTGGAAGGACTCCTTCGACGGGGTGAACTTCGCCGACGGCACCCTGGCCCGCGCGCCCATCGCCCTGGCGGAGGCACAGGGCTACGCCTACGCCGCCTACGTCACGCGCAGCCACTTCGCGCACGAGGCGGGCGACCACGAGACCGAGCGCCGCTACCTCGACAAGGCGTCCTCCCTCCGCCGCATGTTCAACGAGCTCTTCTGGCTTCCCGAGCGGGGCTGTTACGCGATCGGGCTGGACCGCGAGGGCAGGCCCATCGACAGCGTGGCCTCCAACATGGGCCACTGCCTGTGGACCGGCATCGTGGACGAGGACAAGGCGGAGTACGTCGCCTGGCACCTGCTGTCGGAGGAGATGTTCACCGGGTTCGGCGTCCGCACGCTCGCGTCGTCGATGGGCGCCTACAACCCGATGAGCTACCACAACGGATCGGTGTGGCCGCACGACAACGCCCTGATCGTGTCGGGCCTGATGCGTTACGGGTTCGTCGCCGAGGCGCAGCGGGTGGCCATGGGCCTGCTGGACGCTGCGGAGGCGTTCGGCGGGCGGCTCCCCGAGCTCTTCTGCGGGTTCGGCAGGAAGGAGTTCCCCGTCCCGGTGCCCTATCCCACGTCGTGCTCCCCCCAGGCGTGGGCGGCGGCGAGCCCCGTCCAGATCATGCGCGCGCTGCTGCGCTTCGACCCCTGGATCCCGCACGGCCGGCTGTGGGTGGCCCCGGTGCTGCCGGAGAAGTTCGGCGAGCTGAGGATCACCGGGCTTCCGCTCGCCGGTGGACGGGTCAACCTCGTGGTGTGGAGCAGTGGCGAGACCAAGGTGAGCGGACTGCCCCCCGAGATCGAGGTGCGCTGCGAGCCCCGCCCATCGGACGGCACGCTCGCCGACCACCACGACCGGTTCACGGGCGAGCCGTGAACGACGGCTCGCCCGCGCGGGACCAGCGGTACGGGGACCACCCCCTGGTCATCCGGGGTGCGCGCACGAAGCTGGACGTGCGGCTGCTGAAGGCGCTGGCCGCGGCCGAACGCGTGATCCTCTATGTGGTGTCGGCGGCGTTGCTGGCGATCGCGGGCGGCATAGTGATCATGTTGTTCGTCATGGTGGTGAGCGGCGGCGAGAGGTGGACGGAGAAGGTCGTCGTCGTCATCGAGGATCTCCTCCTCGTGCTCATCGTCCTGGAGATCTTCGCCACCGTCCTGACCCACCTGGAGGGCGGCCGGCTGCGGCTCGAGCCGTTCATCATCGTCGGCATCATCGCCGTCGTACGGCACATCATGTCGGTGGTCGTGCGGCTCACCGTGTCGATGACGGCGGCCGAGAGCCGGGAGCAGTTCACCGAGATGGCGGTCTACGCGGGGGTGGCCTTCCTGCTCACCGCCGCACTGGCACTGGCGCGGTGGTCACAGTCGAGAATCCAGCGGCGGCCCTGACCCGCGCCCGGTCGCCGAGCGGCCGGCTTGCCGAGAGGATCTGCCGGCCGCGGCTCAGTGATGGTAGGCGTGGACGACGGCGTGTCCCTTGCCCCTGCCGATTATCCACTTGTTGATCGGCGTGGTGACCAGGAAGGCGACGAGCAGGGAGAGCGCCAGGCTGCCCCAGAACAGCGCGGACGTCAAAGTGGCGGCCATGGCGCCCGGGATGGCGATCATGACGCCGTTGTCCACGATCTCCATGACGATGATGGAGACGGTATCGGCCGCCAGCGCCAGCTTGATCGCGCTGCCCCAGCCCACTCCGGCCTTACGGAGGGGCAGCAGGGTCAGCAGATAGCCGAAGAAGAAGGCGAGCACGACGGCCACGGCGACGGACGGGCCGGTGGTCCGGCCGAGCGCGGTGGAAATCACCAAGCCGAGCACTTCGCCGATGGCGCACCCGGTCAGGCAGTGCAGCGTCGCGGACGCGGCCGTCCGCCAGGATGCCTTCGTTCCGGCGCCGTGATGTGAACGGGCCGCATGGTCCATGGTCGGCGGGTGCTCCCCGTGCTCATGCTCCATCTGGTTGTGGTGGTGGTGCTCGCTCATGACGGCTCCGACACATGTAGGTGGACCTCGTTTGCTCGTCCGAAACTAATACCCCCTAGGGGTATCCTGCAAGTGCGGTGCCGAGCGGGCGATGTCCGCCGAAGCGGGCCCGGCCGCCTTCGACGAAACCGGCATGCGCGACCATGAGAACGGTTGCGAACGCCGCGGCGCCGTGGTGTGCCGGGCGGTGGGGCTGAGGTTGTGTTCAGGCGGTGGGGCTGAGGTTGCGTTCGGCCCACTCCTGGAAGCTCGTCACGGGAAGGCCCAGATCGCGGGCGAATTCCGGCCGGGCGGGCTGGGTCCGGACGTTCATGTACGCGTGTGCGATCCCCATGTCCGGCATCCCTGCGGCCTTGGCCTGCTCGAGCGTCATGTCGGGCGCCTCCAGCGGGACGCCCAGCGCGCGCGACATGACTGCGGCGATCTCCTTCATGGACAGGAAGTCGCCGGCCAGCTCCAGCTCGACCTCGTGGAAGCGGTCGGGGTCGGTGATGGCGGCCGCGGCCGCGACGCCGACGTCCTCGGTGTCGATGAGCGGGACGCGGGTGTCCGGCTTGATCAGGCTGGCCAGGCCGCCCTCGATGCCGCGCGGGAACAGAAAGCGCATGGACGGCAGGAAGTTGATCATGAAGAAGGACGGCTTGAGCAGCGTCCAGCGGGGGAAGCCGGCTGTGCGGAGCCGGTCCTGGATGGCGGTCTTGGCGGTGAGCGGAGGCTCCAGGGCGCTCCAGCGACCTTCGTTCCAGCCGGGGATCTCCTCCTGCCGGCCCGCGCCGCTGACCGAGGTGTGCACGAACTGCGGGACGCCGGCCGCCCTGGCGGCCTCGATGAGGTTGACGCCCATTCTCACCTCGGCGTCGAAGTCGAAGCCGGTCCCGGTGAAGGGCGCCATCTGCACGGAGAAGACGGCGCGGGCGCCCTCGGCGGCGCGGTCCAGGGAGCCGCGGTCGAGCAGGTCGCCGGTGACCAGTTCGGCGCCGGCCGCCTGGATGGCTCTGGCGGGTTCGGAGTCAGGGTTGCGGACGAGGGCGCGGACGGGGACCCCGGCGGCGAGCAGGGCGCGGGCGGTGGCGCCGCCCTGCCTGCCGGTGACGCCGGTGACCAGGACGGGTGCGGTGGATGTGGGCATGACTCTCCTCTGCCGAACGAAAACGGCGGGGTCCGCCGCTTATCTTCGCGGTACGATATGGCGGCCCCCGCCGTTTAGCAAGCCGAAGCGGCGGGGTCCGCCACTTATCGATGGGGTGATGACGCCATGCCCGAGCGCCAGCGCGCGGACGCCCGGCGCAACTACGCGCGCATCCTCGCCGTGGCCGAGCAGGAGGTCGCCGCCCATGGCGCGAACGCCTCGCTGGAGCAGATCGCCCGCGTCGCCGGGGTCGGCTCGGCCACCGTGCGCCGCCACTTCCCGACCCGCCGCGCCCTGCTGGAGGCGGTCTCCCACCAGCGCGTCGACACCCTGTGCGAGCGCGCCGGCGAGCTGGCCGGCACGGACGACGGCCGCGCCGCCCTGCTGGAGTGGCTGGGCGACCTGCTGGCCTACTGCGTGAGCGCCCGCGGGCTCGCCGACGTCCTCACCTACGACGCCGAGGCCGAGGCGGCGCACCAGAACGCCTGCTCGGCCCGCATGGAGGAGGCAGGCGAGCCGCTGCTGCGCCGGGCGGTCCGAGACGGAGCGGTGTCCAGCGAGGTCACCGTCGCCGACCTGGTCACGCTGGTGGTCGGCATCGCGCTGGCCACCGAGCACCACCCCGATCCCAGGGCGGCGGCCGAGCGCCTGTTCACGCTGGCCGTGGCAGGCCTGAGCCCGCAGCGCTGACATCGCGGAACTGACATCCGGAGCGGCGCCGGCGCTCGGGACGTTCCGCGAGTTCGTACGGATCCTGGCCGAGGCCGGCGAGGACGCCGACGTGCACGACGCGTGGGTGACCCGCATGCTGATGATCACGGGGCGTACGGGGAGGCCCCGGTCTTCGCGGGCGCGGCGGACTTCGCTCTGGAGCTGCTGGAGAGCCGGACGCTCGACGGCCGCATCCAGGAGCTCGTCTACCGCCCCACGCTGCACTGACGGGCGGGCTCAGACCAGGCTCTCGCCGCCGTCGACGGTGATGATCTGGCCGGTGACGTAGTTGTCGGCCATGCAGAACAGCGCCGCGGCGGCGCGGCCTCCTCGGCGGTGCCGACGCGGCCGAGCGGGGTGCCGGCGCCGCCGGTTTCCTCCGCGGCACCGGCGTGACTGCGCCCGGCGTGGTTCACGCGGATGCCGATAGGACCATGTCGGCCGATGACGTCGGCCACTGCCTCGTCATGGCTCGGGCCTGGGGGAGGGCGTCGCTTCCGCGCGGAACACGCCTGCTGCATGCCGGTCCGCTTGAGCACGGGCTGCGGGCCCGGCGCAGCGATCAGTGCACTCGTTCCCGGCCGAGGAAGCACGACAGGAGCCGCCTGAACTCGTGCGGGTGCTCGATCGCGGGCACGTGCCCGCATCGGCCGAACACGTGCAGACGGACGTCGGCCAGGTGTTCGAGCAGGGGCAGGGCCGCCGTTCCGAGCGGGGTGACCCGGTCCTCGGCGCCGTGGACGAGCAGCACGGGCGCGCGGATCCCTGCAAGAGTTGGCGCCGAGAGGGTGAGGTCGTCGGCCCAGCGTGCCCTGGGTGGAGGGAACAGCGACGCGTACGCGGCCGCGCCCTCCAGCATCGCTTCCGCACGGGCGGCGACGGCCGACTCGGTCACGAGCGCCTGGTCGAAGAAGAGACGGCTCAGCATGTCTCGCGCCCCGGCAGGGCCGGCGGGGGCGGCCCAGAGCGCGTCGAGGTCGGGGGACAGCGGCGCCCCGGGGGCGCCCATCGTCGAGACCGCCACGACATGGGTGACCTGCCGGGGACGCGCGGCCGCCAACGCCAGCGCCACGGCACCGCCCATGGAGTGGCCCACCACGGCGTAGTGCTCGACACCGAGAGCGTCCATCAGGCCCGCGGCCTGCTCCGTCCACAGCCGGAGCCCGCCCCGGGAGCCCGGCGGCATCGGTGTGCGGCCGAACCCCGCCTGGTCGGGGGCCACGAGGCGCCAGGACGCGCCCAGCGCCTGTGCCGTCGCCGCCCAGGCCCCGGATCCGGTCGTGCCGGGTCCGGAGCCGTGCAGCATCAGCACCGCGGGACCGGTGCCGGTGTCCATGACGTGGACGGGGGAGCCGCCGACTGTGACGGTCCGAAGTTCCGTCACAGTCGGCACCTCACGTGTGCTCATGCCGACGCGGAGTCGATGGACTTCGAGAAGACCTCCATCATCACCTTGCCGAACTGCGGCATGTCGGGCCAGCCGCGGCAGGAGACGAGGTTGCCGTCGACGACGTCCGGAGCGTCGATGACCGTCGCGCCGGCGTTCTCCATGTCACCGGTGATGGGTGGGAAGCACGCCGTCTTCCGGCCCTTCAGCAGCCCGTACACGGCCGGCACCTGCGCGCCGTGGCACACCAGCGCGATGGGGAGGTTGCGTGCGAAGAAGTGCTCGGTGATGCGCCTGACGTCGGGGTCGACCCGGATCCACTCGGGGGCGCGTCCTCCGGGGATGATGAGGGCGTCATAGCGCTCGACGTCGACCTCGGCCCAGGTCACGTCGACCGGCAGCTTCCGGCCGTTCTTCTCCACGTAGGCGTCGGAGTTCGGGTCGAACTCGTGGATGACCAGCTGGATGTCACGCTTCGTCCGTGACGAGACGTCGACGTCCCAGCCGCCCTCCTGTACGCGGTAGTAGGGATACATGGTGTCGAGCTCCTCGGCGGCATCGCCGGCTAGGAGCAGCGCTCTGGGCACCTGCTTCTCCTCGAAACTGGGGCGGGGGGAGACGGATCCAATCCGATCCGATCCGATTTCGCCAGCATTCCTCGGCCTGGCCCGCCCGTCAAGCCTTTACCGCGATTCGTCCGCGTCCTTGACCTCATCGAACAATCGCCGGAATCGCTCGCCCGACCGCAGGATGTGCCGGCGCATCGCGTAGGCGGCGGCGTCGGGGTCGCGCGCGGCGATCGCGGCCACGACCTCCTCGTGCTCGGCCATGGCCAGGTGGGTGACCTGGGTGTCGTGGAGAAGCCGGAACAGGTGCACGTGGGTGTGCAGGCGGGCGAGCGCTTCGCGGATGGCCTGGTTCTCCCCGCTCAGGGCGACGAGATCGTGGAAGGCGGCGTCGCGCAGCCCGAAGGCGCCGTACGCCATGCGCCCGCTGCCCCCCTCCAGCTCCGCCATCTCCTCAAGCATCCGCCGCAGGCCGTCCACCTGCTCCAACGACGCCCGTTCCGCGGATCTGCGCGCCGCCGCCGGTTCGAGAAGCAGGCGGAGCTCGAGCATCTCCTCGAATCGGTGACGGGTGATCTGGGGGGGAATGCGATAGCCGGCATGGGGAACGCGCACGACCAGGCCCTCGGACTCCATGCGGTTGAGAGCGTCTCGGATCGGCGTCTGCGAGACGCCCAGCTCTCGTGCCAGGGCATCGATGGTGACGCGGGAACCGGGCTCGATCCGTAGTGACATCAGCTGTCCGAGCAGCGTGTCGTACACCTCGTCGGCGAGCCGGCCGCGGGATCTTCTCGGCGGCGTTCCGGCCGTCAGGGTCCCACCGCGCCGCGCGATCATCGCTTCGTCGTCCATCGTGACACGAGGTCCTTTCTTATCTCTTCGGGAACCTGTTGACATCGGTCGCAACGCTGCGGGATGTTGACGCCCCCAATCGGATCGTATAGGAAAGGGGGCGGATGCTGGCCATCCCCCACAAATCGCGGAATCGTCCGCCATCGCTCCGCTTCGACCAGTTGGAGCTCCTCATGAGCATGTTCGACGTCCTATTCGATTCGCCGCCGGGCCCCGCACGGCCCGAAGGACTTCGCGCCTGCCTGGAGCTCCACTGCGTCGTGGCGTACTCGTGACGCCCCTGTCTGCGGGTCAGCCCCTGCGACAGCCGGTAACACGCCTCAACACCCCCCAACTGCTCGGCGAAGCACGCAGCAAGGCTCCAAAGCCCCCCACCCAGAAAGCAGGCAAGGATGCGGTATCCACATCGAATAGGACGACTGTCGGTTCCCGGTCGAAGGGCACGGCTGGCAGCGGCGGCCATGTTGATGGTCACGACCGCGGTGGCCTGCGGCGGCGGCACGGATAGCAGCGCCCCCAAGGCGCCGGCGACCATCCCCGAGCTCACCAAGGACCCGCTGACCCTCAGCTTCATCTGGTTCGACTGGCCCCCCGCTCACGCGCTGGAGGACTTCGCGAACGCGGAGTACACCAAGGTGCGGCCGAACGTGACCATCAAGGTCAACACCGTGCCGAACGCGAACTGGCACGACGCCATGTTCACCCAGTTCGCGGCGCACAAGACCGACTTCGATATCCCGATCCTGGACTCGCAGCACATCGGCGAGGCCGTGACGAACGGCAACATCCTCGACATCACCGACTTCGTCAAGAAGAACATCGACGTCAACGCCTACAACCCGTATCTCCTGGCGGCCTACGGCCAGTTCCCCCAGGCGGAGACCGGCAAGCGCGACGAGAACGCCAGCCTGTACGGACTGCCGCTGCTCGGCGACACCTGGACGATGATCTATCGCAAGGACCTGATCGGCGACAAACCGCCGCAGACCTGGGACGAGATGATCTCTGTCGCCGAGAAGTGCCAGGCGGACAACCCCGGCGTCAGCGGCCTGGCCTTCCACCAGGCCAACGGCTCCGACGCCGCGGCCGTCACCTACAACACGGTCAACGGCGTCTACGGCGGCAACCTCTGGGACGCCAAGACGCGCAAGATCGACGGCGTCCTCAACGACGCCGCGGGCCAGGAGGCGATGGACGTCCTGGTCAACAAGATGAAGCCGCTGACCGCCAAGGGCTCCGGCAACTGGTTCATCGACGAGGTGAACGCGGCGGTCGCCCAGGGCAAGGCGTGCATCGCGTTCAACTGGATCGCCGCGAGCGGCGCCCTGCTCGACCCGAAGGAGTCGACGCTCGGCAGCACGCGGGAGGAGATCCTCGAGAAGCTGGGCTTCGCCACCCTGCCGACCCAGAAGACGAACCTGGTGCCTCTCGGCGGCATGGGGATGCACGTGTCGGCCTACTCCTCGGAAGAGAAGCAGGCGGAGGCGCTGAACTTCATGAAGTGGTTCGAGCAGGCCGACATCCAGAAGAAGTGGGCCGCCGCCGGTGGCGTGCCCGCGCGTACGGACGCCCTCGAGTCGCCCGAGTTCCTCAACGCCGGGCCGTTCAACAAGGTGTACGCCGACTCGGTTCCGCGGATGCGGGACATGTGGAACGTGCCCGAGTACGCGCGTCTCGTCGACATCGAGAACACCAACGTGAACGCGGCTCTCAACGGCGCGAAGAGCCCGAAGGAGGCGCTCGACGACATCGCGAAGCAGCAGCAGAGCGTGCTCGACTCCAGCAACCGTAAGGGCGGCGGCGGGCTGTGAGTGACTCCGCCTCCCTGACGACCGACCACCCCGGGCAGGCGGCGTCCGCGACGCCGCCGGCCCGGGGCCGGTCCCGCCGCCTGAGCGACCGATGGCTCGCCGTGGTCTTCATCTCCCCGGCGCTGCTGCTGTTGCTCGCGATGTCGGTGTTTCCGTTGCTGTGGGCGTTGTACCTGTCGTTCACCGACTACTCGGCCACCCGCGGGGGGCCGGCCAATTTCGTCGGGCTCGAGAACTACACCGCCATCCTGGCTTCGGCGCAGGTCCACCTGAGGGCCCTGACGACGCTGATCTACGTGATCGGCGCCGTCGCCCTGCAGACCGTGCTGGGCTTCACCATCGCCTATCTGATCTCGCGGCGTACGCACGGGCGAGGGCTGCTGACCACGCTGTTCCTGGTTCCGATGATGCTGTCGCCGGTCGTGGTCGGGCTGTTCTGGCGGTTCATGCTCGACGCGCAGTTCGGCGTGATCAACAGCATGCTCGGCTCGCTCGGCCTGGGGCAGGTGGAGTGGCTCACCCGGCAGCAGACGGCGTTGTTCTCGCTGATCGTGGTCGACACCTGGCAGTGGACGCCGTTCATCATGCTCATCGCGCTCGCGGGCCTCACCGCGGTCCCGAAGTACCTGTACGAGGCCGCCTCGATCGACCGGGCGTCCGAGTGGTTCCGGTTCCGCACCATCACTCTTCCGCTGGTGTGGCCGCTGCTCCTCATCGCCGTGCTGTTCAGGGCCATCGAGGCGTTCCGGCTGTTCGACCTCGTCTACATCCTCACCAGCGGAGGGCCGGGGGTCTCCACCGAGACGTTGTCGTTCCACGTCTACAAGGTCGCGTTCCTGGGCTTCAACACCGGAACCGCATCGGCGTACGGGATCCTCATGGTCCTCGTCGTCATCGTCCTTACGCAGCTCTATCTGCGCTACTTGAACAAGCTCAAGGAGGACTGATGGCCGTGTCCGTCGACGAGGCCGTGTCCACGAGTCCTGTCCGGGATGAGACGCCCCCCGCGCGCCGCTTCGGCCTTCGCGGCCGCTCGGTGCTGGAGGTCGCGCTGCTGGCCGTGCTGGCCGTCGTGATGCTCTTTCCGGTGCTGTGGATGGTCGAGACGTCCATCAAGGAGAACCGGGACGTCTACGCCATCCCGGCGAAGTTCTTCGGTTTCACGGTCACCCTCGACCATTTCAAGGACGTGTTCGTCGCCTCCGGCGGCGGCCGTTCGACCTTGTCCGTCGCGTTCCTCAACTCCGTCGTGGTCGCCGGGGTCTCCACGGCGCTGGCCACCGTGCTGGGGGTCCCGGCGGCCTGGGCCTACTCGCGCTTCGCCGTGAAGGCCAAGAAGGACCAGCTGTTCTTCATCCTGTCCACCCGCTTCATGCCGCCCGTGGTGGTCGTGATCCCGATCTTCCTCATGTACCGCCAGGTCGGGCTCATCGACTCCAAACTGGGCCTGATCCTCATCTACGCCGCGTTCAACGTCCCGTTCACGATCTGGATGATGAAGGGGTTCGTCGACGAGGTGCCCGCGGAGTACGAGGACGCCGCCATGCTCGACGGCTACACCCGCCTGCAGGCGTTCCGGCGGTTCACCCTTCCGCTGCTGCTGCCCGGCATCGCCGCGACGGCGGTGTTCGCACTCATCTTCTCGTGGAACGAGTTCGTGTTCGCCATCTTCCTCACCTCCAGCGACAGTGTGCGTACGGCCCCGCCCGCCATCGCCGGCCTCATCGGCGGGACCACCGTGGACTGGGGTCTCGTGGCCGCCTCCTCCGTGGTGTTCGCCCTGCCGGTGCTCATCTTCGCCTACCTGGTGCGCAAGCACCTCGTCGCCGGTGTGACGCTCGGGGCGGTGCGACGCTGATGGCGGGCATCGAGGTGACCGCCCTGCACAAGCGGTATCCGGACGGGACCGTCGCGGTCGAGCACGTGGACCTGTCCATCGGCGACGGCGAGCTGTTCGTGATGCTCGGCCCTTCGGGGTGCGGCAAGACGACGACGCTGCGGGCCATCGCCGGCCTGGAGAGGCAGACGACGGGCGACATCCGCATCGGCGACACGCTGGTCAACGACCTGCCGCCCGCCGAGCGCGACATCGCCATGGTGTTCCAGTTCTACGCTCTCTATCCGCACCTGAGGACCCGCGACAACCTGGCGTTCCCGCTGCGGGCCGAGGGACTGCCCAAGGCGGAGGTGCGCGAGCGGGTCGACGAGGCCGCCCGGCTGATGCGGCTCGGCCCGCTCCTGGACCGGCGACCGCACCGGCTGTCCGGCGGTGAGCAGCAGCGCGTCGCGCTCGCTCGCGCCCTGGTGCGGCGACCGCGCGCGTTCCTCATGGACGAACCCCTCACCAACCTGGACGCGGAGCTGAGGGCGGACATGCGCACGGAGATCAAGCACCTCCAGGGGGAGCTGGGGACGACGATGGTCTACGTCACCCACGACCAGGTCGAGGCGATGTCGCTCGGCCACAGGATCGCCATCCTCAACAAGGGCCGCGTCGAGCAGATCGGCACACCGCTGGAGGTCTACGACCGCCCGGCGAGCCTGTTCTGCGCCGCGTTCATCGGCTCACCGCCGATGAACCTGATCGAGGTGGAGATCGCCGACGGGAAGCTGCGCAGTAAGGGCGGGCTGGTCCTCACGCCGCCGCCGGGCCTGCCGCGCGACCGCCGCCTGGTCGCAGGCGTACGGCCGGAGGCGCTGGAAGTCACGGAACCGGGGGCGGAGGGTTCGGCCCCGGCCCGCGTGATCTCGGCCGAGTGGCTGGGCGACGAGATCATCTACGTGGTCGACCACGGCGGTGAGCACGAGGTGCGGGTCCGGATGCCGCCGACTGTCCGTTTCGCCGCCGACGCACCGGTCGGTCTGCGGCACACCGGCGGGCCCCCGCCGGTCTACGACGTGAGCACGGAAGAGCTGGTGGCCTGATGGGAACCGTGGCAGCGCACGGGCTGCGCAAGTCCTTCGGCAAGGTCCAGGCACTGGACGGGGTGACGCTGGACGTGCCGGACGGCTCGTTCTTCGTCGTGCTCGGCCCCTCCGGGGCGGGCAAGACGACGACCCTGCGGGCGATCGCCGGCCTCGAGAAGCTCGATGCCGGCTCGGTGCACCTGGACGGGAGGGACGCGACCGGCGACGCCCCGGCCGACCGCGACCTGGCCATGGTGTTCCAGAGCTACGCCCTCTACCCGAAACTCACGGCGTACGAGAACATCGCCTCGCCGCTGCGGGCACGCCGCTGTTCTTCGAGCGAGATCGCGGCCGCCGTCGAGCGGATGTCGAGCCTGCTGCACATCGAACGGCTGCTGCAGCGTCGTCCCGCGCAGATGTCGGGCGGTGAGATGCAGCGTGTCGCCCTGGCGCGGGCGCTGGTCCGCAGCCCGCGCGCGTTCCTCATGGACGAGCCGCTGACGAACCTCGACCTCAAGCTCCGCGTCGAGATGCGCACCGAGCTCACCCGCATCCACCGGAGCCTCGGAGCGACCTTCATCTACGTGACCAACGACCAGGTCGAGGCCCTGTCGATGGCCGACCAGGTCGCGGTCCTCAAAGAGGGGAAGGTGCAACAGGTCGGAACGCCGGCCGAGGTGTACGAGCGTCCGGCCAACCAGTGGGTCGCGGGATTCGTCGGGAGCCCGCATATCAGCCTGCTCGCCTGCCGCGCCGAGGGAGACCGCCTGGTCGGTGAGAGCTGGACGCTGCCGCGGCCTCGCTGGGCCATGGCCGAGGACGGCCGTCCGCTGCTGCTGGGCCTGCGCGCGGAGAACGTGTCCATCGAGCAGCGCGGGGACGCGTCGCTGCCGGGGGAGCTCTACGGGCTTGAGCCGCTCGGCGACCGGACGGTGGTCGACGTCCGCGTGGGGACGGAGATCCTCAAGGTCAAGGCACGACCGACAGTCACGGGTGTGCCGGGCGAGCGGCTGCAGGTCACGGTCGACCTGGACCGGGCGCACCTGTTCGACGCGGACACCGGGCTGTCGTTGTCCGATGCCGGGAGATGAACACACAGGGCGGCGAGGTCACGCCGGACATCACCAAGAACATCACAGGAGGCGTACGCAGTGAGTGACCCCATCAACGTCCTGGCCCCCGAGCACCGGCGGCTCCGGATCGGCGACGCCTGGCGCGACGCCGCCGGCGGAGCCACCTTCGCCGTCGAGGACCCGGCCACCGGCACGACCATCGCCGAGGTGGCGGACGCCGGCGTCGACGACGGGCTCGCCGCGCTTGACGCGGCGACCAAGGCGCTGGCGGAGTGGGCGGCGACCCCGCCGCGGAAACGGTCGGAGCTGCTGACCGCGACATACCGGGCGCTGACCGAGCGGTCCGAGGAGGTCGCCCGCCTGATCACCCTCGAGATGGGCAAGCCGCTCGCCGAGGCCCGGGCGGAGGTGGCCTACGGCGCCGAGTTCTTCCGCTGGTTCGCGGAGGAGGCGGTGCGCATCGAGGGGCGCTACAACACCGCCCCCGGTGGTGGATATCGCATCCTCACCGTGCCGAAGCCGGTCGGGCCGTGCGTCTTCGTGACGCCCTGGAACTTCCCGCTGGCCATGGGCGCCCGCAAGATCGCTCCTGCGCTCGCGGCGGGCTGCACGACGATCACCAAGCCGGCCGCCCAGACGCCTCTCACCATGCTGCTGCTGGCCCGCATCATGGAGGAGGTCGGCGTTCCCCCGGGTGTCGTCAACGTCGTGACGACCAAGCGTGCCGGCACGGTGGTCTCGGCGCTGCTGGCCGACCGCCGCACCCGCAAGCTCTCGTTCACCGGATCGACCGAGGTCGGGCGCGTGCTGCTGCGGCAGGCGGCGGACAACGTGCTGCGCACCTCCATGGAATTGGGTGGCAACGCGGCCCTGATCGTGTGCGCCGACGCCGACCTGGACGTCGCGGTCGACGGCGCCATGGTGGCCAAGATGCGCAACATCGGGGAGTCCTGCATCGCGGCCAACCGCATCTATGTCGAGGAGCCGGTGCGCGAGGAGTTCACCGCGCGCTTCGCCAAGCGGATGGGCGCGCTCTCGGTGGGCCATGGTCTCGACGACGGCGTGGACGTCGGGCCGCTGATCGACGAGGCCTCGGTCGCCAAGATCGACGAGCTCGTCGCCGACGCGGTCGAGCGCGGCGCCCGTGTCCTGGTGGGCGGCGAGCGTCCGGACGGGCCTGGCCACTTCTACCCGCCGACCGTCCTCGCCGACGTGCCCGAGGACGCGCGGATGCTGGGGGAGGAGATCTTCGGCCCGGTGGCGCCGATCATCTCGTTCACGTCCGACGACGAGGTGATGGCGAAGGCCAACGACACCGAGCACGGCCTCGTCGGATACGTCTTCACCCGCGACCTCCAGCGGGCGCTCAGGTTCGCCGAGGGGCTGGAGACGGGGATGATCGGCATCAACCGCGGCCTGATCTCGGACCCGTCGGCTCCGTTCGGCGGCGTGAAGCAGTCCGGGATCGGCAAGGAGGGGTCGCACGAGGGCATCCTCGAGTACCTCGACGTCACCTACGCGGCGATCGACCTGCCGAACGCCACGCCCTCGGGCTCATGACCGAGGCGCTGGTCGCGACCTTGACTCCCACCGCCCTCGGCGACGCCGTCCCGGTCTCGCAGGAGACCCGGACGTCCGCCCAGCACATCACCGCCGACGTTCCAGAGAGGCCTTTACATGCTTGAGACCGTCCGCGGACCACGCCAGCTGATCGTGGGCGAAGGGGTCGCGGAGAACATCCCACGGGTGGTGGCCGAGTGCGGCTCGCGCGTCCTCATCGTGACCGACCGGGTTCTGCTGGAGCAGCCGGGTGTGGCCGGGATCGTGGCCGCCGTGCGGGAGAAGGCAGCGGTCACCGGGGTGTTCGCCGACGCGACTCCGGACGTGCCGCTCTCCGACGTCGCCCTGGCCGTCTCGGCCGCCGCGGAGGTGGACGCCGACGTGATCCTCGCCATCGGGGGTGGCACGGTGATCGACCTCGCCAAGATCGTCGGCGTCATCCGGCGTCACGGCGGGTCGCCGCGCGACTACTACGGCGAGTCGAAGGTGCCGGGTCCGACGATCCCTCTCGTCGCGGTGCCGACGACGTCCGGCACCGGCTCCGAGCTCACCCCCGTCTCGGTGCTGACCGACCCGGACCGCGAGCTGAAGGTGGGGGTCTCCAGCGTCCATATCGTGCCCGACTTCGCCATCGTCGACCCCGAGCTCACCTACAGTTGCCCGGCAACCGTCAGCGCCCACTCCGGCATCGACGCGTTCTGTCACGCGGTGGAGAGCTACACCGCGCGACCCCGGCCCCACGGGCCGCGCGACCCGGTGGAGCAGGTCTTCCTCGGCCGCAACGCGGTCACCGATCACTACGCGCTTCTGGCCGCGAAGCGGATCGCCCGCAGCCTGCCGCGCGTCGTCAAGGACGGAGGCGACAAGGACGCCCGCGCGGACATGTCCTATGGGTCCATGCTGGCGGGGCTCGCGTTCGCCCACGCGGGCACCGCGGCTCCGCACGCACTCCAGTACCCCATCGGCGCGGCCACCCACACGCCGCACGGCCTGGGCGTCGGGCTGCTGCTGCCGTACGCGCTGGACGCGGCCAAGGACGCCATCGCCGACCGGCTGGCCGTCCTCGCCGGAGTGTGCGGGCTCGACGTGACCGGCGCCTCGGACGCCGAGGCCGCGGACATGTTCCTCACCTGGCTCGACGGGCTCCTCGCCGACATCGGCATCCCTCCCACCTTGGCGGACATCGGCGTGGCACGCGCCGACCTCCCGCGCTTCGCCGAGATGGCCGGCGGCGTCACCCGCCTGATCCAGAACCATCCGGGCCCGGCCGACACCGCCAGCCTGACCGCGATCCTCGAAGCGGCCTGGAGCGGGGAGCGGACCCGGCAGGTGCTGACTCCGGAGGGAAGACAGTGACGAGCCTTTCAGGCGAGCTCCCCGCACCACCCTGGGTATCGGAATCGCCGGCCACGCCTTGACGGGGGCCGTCCGTTCCGGCGCGGCAGGCAGCGGCCCCATCCGCCACCGGCGTAGCCGGTTGCCGGATGGGGCCGCCCGAGTATGCGATGTGCTACTTGCCGGCTACCAGGTGGTCGAGGTTGAACCACCCGGCGTCACCGGAACCGTAGCTGACGCTGATCGTGTTCACGCCCGCCGCGAGCTGCACCGGAATGGTCGCGTCGGCCCAGGTGTTCCAGCTCCCGGTGAGCGGAAGCAGGATTTGCCGGGGAGCTCCGCCGTTGACCGACACCGATGCGCTCCGGGTGCCGGCCGGACCGTCGGGGCCGGCCGCATAGCGGAGGTCCAGCGAGTATGTGCCCGCGTCAGGGGCGACGATCCGCTGGGTCACGCTCGGCCCCCGTGAGGTGAAGCACGCGACGAAGCCCGATCCCGTGTACCCGGGATGGTCCGTGGCCAGGCATGCTCCGCCGGCCAGAGTTCCGTCCTCGGCCTCGCAGACGTCCCCCACCTCACATTGCAACAACGCGTCGGCCGAGTTCTTCACGGAGATGTCCTGCCCTTCGGACTTCGCCGTGGCGACCGCCGTGAACCGGTAGTTGTCCTTGGGGAGATCGGCAGAGGTTCTCATCGTGTACCGCACGACGGTGCTCTGACCGGCGTCCAGCTTGGGCACGCCCGGGCACGCCGGCGCGGGACCGTCGGCGCAGGTGATGGTGATCCCCGGGGCCGGCTTGCCGTCCGGGGTGTAGGCGGCGAGACTCGTCCGGACGTCGCGATCCATCTGCCCGCCGCCGTTGGTGAACGTCACCGGGACCGTGTAGGTGCTCCCGGGCCGTACGGCGGCCGGGGCGCCGAGAGAGATCTCCTGCGGTTCGGTCCAGGACAGATAGACGGCGTAGGCGTCGTGCTGCGACGCGAAGTCGAACGGCACCGTGATGGCGCCGTTGTCGACCTTGACGTCCTGGCTGAAGACGACCTGGCGCGTGTACAGGGGGGCCTGGTCCGGGATCCTGTAGACGGTGGCGTGCGCGAGACCGCCGTGGACCAGCCACGGCGTCGAGGACAGCCCCGTGAACGTCACGGCCATCGGCCCGGTGTATGCGCCCTGGATGTCACCGAGCAGCGCCACCGCGCGCTTCTTCGCCGGGTCCGCCGACGCGGAGATCGCGGTCGATCCGACCTGTTCGGAGGTGGAGACCAGTGTTCCCGTCATGTCGGCGTACGTGCGCATCACCCACCAGTTACCGTTGGGCGCCCATCCGCTCGGGAGCTTGGTGAGCAGCCCGGTCAGGTTCGGAATGACGCAGCAGCTCCAGTTTCCGCGCATGGCGTTGGCGTAGTTCGACTGCGCCAGCCGGGCGTTGTACCAGGCGGTGTCTCCGGCGGTCTGCCGGTCCGCGGGCTGGTACTCGTTGGCCGACAGGGGCCGTTGGGCGATCCCGTTGGCGTCGAGCGCGTCCGACAGGGACCTGCCGACGGTGACCGGGTCGTCGACGGTCCCCTCGTCGTGGTTGGTGATCTCGTCCGGGACGGTGTTGGCGGCCTTGACGTGGGCCAGGAAGGCCTGCCATTCGTCGGGGCGTCGCTCAGGGGTGTAGGCGAAGGACGGGCCGGCGATCGTCGCGGCCGGGGCGATGCGCCGGATCTCGCGGTAGGCGCTGTCCCACATCTGGAAGTACTGCTCCGTGTTGACGCCCGGCCTCCAGAAGATGCTGAGGTCGGGCTCGTTCCAGATCTCGTAGGTGAACTTCTGGCCGGAAGCCTGGAGCCTGGTCACGGTCGCGTCGATGAACTCGATCCAGTTGCCGCAGTCGCCGTCGGTGCACGGCCACAGCGTGTTCGCCGGAGCTCCGCCGGTCGAACCGAACACGTCACTGAGCAGGACCTGGTATTCGAACTTGTGCCGGGGCGGGCGCTGCAAACGCTTCGCCTCGGCGATGACCGCGTCGATGTTGGCCTGGGTGCCCGGTCCGAAGGTGTACTTGTCCTTGATCCAGCCGCCCGCGTACCAGCCGCCGCTGCGGAAGGCATTGAGTGTCAGCGGTTCGAGGTATTCGTCGGCCGGTTGTAACCCGTCCTGCGTGATGCCGTAGAGAATGCCGAGACCCACCCCTGTGGACGGCTTCGTCTTCGCGGACAGGTCGACGCTCAGCTGTTTCACGCCGGCGGAGCCGGCGTTCGGGTCCGCCGCGGCGGGCTGCTGGACGCTGACCAGGAGGGCGGCGGTGGCGGCCAGTGTCCCGAGGACCGAGAGTCCCTTTCTGCCCTTCAGGCCGCGGCCCTGGCCGGGCGCCGCCGCCGTGCCGCCGGGATGTCTGAGTGCGACCAAGCGTTTCGGATGAGCTGACATTCTTCCTTCTTTCGCGGACGGGCCGACCCGCATCGCGGCCACGGGATCGTGGTCGGCGCGAGTGTGGAGGCGAGAACGGCGTGCGGCACGATCCTGCGTGCCCGCCGAGACAAGGGTGTGACCATGCGCCTTTCCCGTCGGGATACGGCCGGGTCGAATCGATTCGGCGAATCGATTCGACAAGACCATAAGCGCGTGTGACGGGAGGGTCAAGAGCCGGAAACGTCCGTGACACGCCCGCGCCATTCGGCCGTCATGCGACCCCGCGGCACGCAGGTCCCGGAGTCCCTTCTCGTTGACGCGTGCGAACCGACGTTGGCTTCGACACGTGTCGAATCGTTTCGACTTCGGAGCCATGGCCGCTCCGGCGTGCTGCGCTGCCGGCCCTGCCAGAGATGGCGCGGCCGGAGCCGGACATGAGGAATCTCCGGCTCGCGGCTCGTTACGGGCTTCCCCCCTCGCGCCTCAGGCGGCGAACAGGAGAAGCAGCCCCACGACGGTGTAGACGACCATCAGCACGAGCAGGGGAATCTGCCCGAGCACGGCGGTCCGGCGGGGGAACAGGGCCAGTGCGCGGTCATGAGCCAGGACGGTGCCCAGCACGTGGCCGATGACGATGACCGTCACCTGGAGGGTGGCGACTCCGGCCGGGGTGGTGCCGAGCGCCTGGATGGTCCACCCGGCGGTGCCGAGCCAGTTCGCGCCGGTGTCCAGCGGGTCGGACAGCAGGGCGATGGTCCGCTGCCCTTCCAGGAGAAACAAGGTGTAGTAGTGGGCCACCACGTATCCGACGGCGATCGGCACGATCGAGTGGGCGATCTGTCCCGCCGTCGTGCCGGGCCGGGCCGCGCCCCATCGGCCGGCGAGCGCGGTCGCGGCACGGTACGCCGCGAGCACCGCAGCGATGACGGCGAGCAGGCCCGCGGTGCCCGTGACCGGGGCGGGCACCGCGCTCTCCTGCATGAAGCGCACCCACACCGGGGCGTTGGACAGGCTGTCGTACATGGTGGAGCCCAGGAGCACGACCACCAGCGTCGTCAGTCCCGGTGCCGGTCGCAGCCCGGCCATGCCGTCGAGGGAGTTGCGCCAGACCACGACGCCGTCGCCGCGTCTGGCCGCCGGGGCGAGCCTGCCCACGAGGTCGCTGTAGACCTCGAACGGATCGGCGTGGCCGAACCACCGGGAGCCGAAGACCACCGCCCCGGCGAGCATGAGCACGGCGTAGGCCGCGAGCCAGGCGCCGATGACCGGCAGGGTGGCCCGCTCGGGGGCGACCAGTTCGAGCCAGACGAAGGCGAACAGCCCGGCGCAGGCGGGCCAGTATCCGACGCCCGCCGGCAGCGGCCGCAGGCCGAGCTCGGGGTCGCGTCCGAGCCCCTTGCAGGCCAGCAGATGCAGCGTCCGCAGCGGGTTCAGGCCGCGCCACACCGGGCCGAACAGCAGCGACAGCGGCACCAGGCCGACCCAGAACAGGACGTAGAACGCCCCGGCCGTGGGATTGTCGGCCCGATCGGGACCGAAGACCAGCCCGATGCAGAAGTACGCCGCGGCGACGAGCCCGGCGACCCGCCAGATCCACCGCCAGGCCGGCGCCGTCACGACCGTCTGCAGGGCGGCGGGCACCGAGCGGGCGGCGGTGAGGGCGGCGTCCAGGCGCGGTTGT
This sequence comes from Microbispora sp. CSR-4, assembly GCF_008033685.1. NCBI lineage: Bacteria > Bacillati > Actinomycetota > Actinomycetes > Streptosporangiales > Streptosporangiaceae > Microbispora > Microbispora sp. CSR-4. The sequence goes on along the minus strand of NZ_VJVX01000049.1, from coordinate 29,751 downwards.
TTCCACAGCGCGCCGAGTGCCACGAACGACACGAGCAACGCGAGGGCCGCACCGGTCAGCACGGCCGAGAACGGGATCGGCAGGTCCTGTCGGCCGCCGACGCCGTGAGCCAGCAGCATCCCGGCGGCCTAACGCACGACGAGCTGGAACAGCTGCAGCCCCGACTCGTGGGTTTCCATCTCGAACAGGCCGGTCTGGTCGGCGACGAACTCGATGCTCGCGGGAACGCCGGGCTTCAGCTCGGCCTCCTTGTCGTACCCGTGCAGGTGCGCCTCGTCGGCGGCGTCGCCGGTGACGGTGATCCGCACCGTCTGGCCCTCGGCCACCTCGATGCGGCCCGGCGGCGGGGTGACCTTCCGACCGGCGATGGTGACGGTGATCTCCTTCACGGCCGGGTCGGCGGGAGCGGCCGCGGCCGGCTCGCTGGGGGCGGCGGGAGCCGACTCGGCAGCCGCGGCAGCGGACTCGGCGGATACCGAAGCGGCCGACTGGGCGGGGGCGGCGGCATCCGACCCGGCACAGGCCGAGGTGGCCATCAGCAGGGCCACGCCGAGCGGGAGCACGGCGAGCAGCGGGCGCAGGCGCGCAGGGGCGATCGTCATGGGGGGTTTCTCCTGAGGGGGGTGGGACGAGTCAGCGTCGCTTGGTGGACTTGGAGCGCTGTGGAGTACGTGACGCCGGGGCGCGTGCGGGTTTCCTGGCCTGCGGGCGGCCGGAAGGCCGCCCTGGCGCCGGGGTGGCGAGCGCGGGCCTCCGCGCCGCCTGCACCACCAGGGCGCCCGCTCCGGCGACGAGGACCGCGGGCACCAGCCATACCGACAACACGGAGTCGGCCGGCTGCGCCACCCGCGCGGCAGCGCTGCCCGTCGCGGGCACCGCGGCCGGGCTGCCGCCGGTTCCGGAAACGGCGGCCGGGCTGCCGCCGGCCTGGGGTGCCGCCGGGCCCATCGCCGCCGGGCTGCCGCCGGTCTGGGACGCCGCCGGGCTGCCGTTTGTCGACGGCGCCGGGGCCTGGGTGCCGCTCCCGTGCCCGTCCGAGTCGAGCAGGCTGGGGTCGGGCTCGTTGTCGGGGGCCTGCCAGCCCTTGGGCGGCTGCGAGGTCTTGCCCTTGTAGGTGAACCGCAGCTCACCCCGCACCGGCTCTCCGTCGGAGGCGATCGACAGATACCGGACGACGTACTCGCCCCGCTCCGGCCAGTAGGCGACGGGGACCTCGGCCGGGAATCCGGTGTTGTACACGGTCGGTTCCCAGAACCCGTCGACGAGGTTGTACTCCTGGACCGGCTTGTCGAGGCGTTTGGGCCGGCCGTGCGTCCAGGGCCGGTCGACCCGGGCACCGCTGGGAGAGGTGACCGCGAAATACGCGTTCGGGGCGGGCGCCTCGGTGAAGTAGAGGGAGAGCGACTCCAGCGGCTCGCGCACCGTGCCGTCCTTGGCCGGTGTCGACATCGCGAGCTGGCCGTGGGCAGAAGCGGGCACCGCCAGGGCGGTCATCGTCAGCACGCTCGCGACGATCAGCAGAAGCAACCGGCCCAACCAGCGCGCCATCGTCACTTCTGCTCTCCACGAGGTGTGGCCCCTGGGCGGGGAAGATCCGGCTCGGACCCGTAGGACCGATGGCCATGAGATTAACGACTTTCGCCAGGAATGAACAGAACTTGATGCGGCTGCAAGCAGAAGTCGAGAGGGTGGGCCGCCGCGTGCCGCACGCTCGGCCGGCTACGGCCGGGAGGCCGGTTATGAGAGCGCCGGCGCGGGGTCGCCCGGGATGAGCATGATCTTGATCGCCTCCCGGGCGGCCATCGCGGCGTAGCCCCGCGCCACGTTCTCCAAAGACAGGACGGTGTCGAACACCGGGCCGGGGTCGAGGGTCCCGGCCGTGATGCGTGAGACCAGGTCGGGCAGGTAGTGGCGCACGGGGGCGATCCCGAGGTTCAGGCTCAGATTGTGGACGAGCGGCTGGAACAGCGGCAGCGCCGGCGTGGTGTGCGGCACGCCCACCGCGCCGATGGCACCGCCGTCCCGGGCCATGCCGACCGCCATGGCCCATGACTCCGGCGTGCCGACGGCCTCGACCACGTGCCGCACTCCGAGGCCGCCGGTCCGCTCGCGTACGGCCGCGATGCCTTCATCACCCCGCTCGGCGATGACGTCGGTCGCTCCGAAGGCCTTGCCGACGGCCGCGCGGTCCGGGTGGCGGCTCATCAGGATGATCCGCTCGGCTCCGAGGACGGCCTTCGCCCCCAGCACCGCGCACAGCCCGACGGCTCCGTCGCCGATGACGGCCACCGTGGACCCTTCGGTGACCCCCGCCATGACGGCTCCGTGCAGGCCGGTGGCCATCACGTCGGAGGCGGCCAGCAGCGCGGGATACACGGACTCGTCCACACCGGCCAGGCCGCCGGGCACCTTCACCAGCGTTCCGTCGGCCCACGGCACCCGCACCGCCTGGCCCTGGCCGCCGTCGGCGCCCGCCGAGGCGAAGGTGCCGCCCCTCTCGCACGAGGACTGGATCCCGTCCAGGCAGGTGGGGCAGGTGTTGTCGGACCAGGTGAAGGGCGCGACGACCAGGTCGCCGGGGCGGACGGTGCGGACCTCGCCGCCGACCTCCTCCACGACGCCGATGAACTCGTGGCCCAGCCGGGACCGCTCGGCACGGGTGATGACGCCCCGGTAGGACCACAGGTCGGAGCCGCAGACGGCGGCGCGCAGGACACGCACGACGGCATCGGTCGGCTCGGACAACGCGGGGTCGGGCACGTCCTCGACGACGACGTGGCCAGCGGACATGTAGAGGGCGGCGCGCAAGGGGATTTCCTTCGTGGTGTCGTTCGATCAGTTGAAGGCGGGCCTGCGGACGTCCACGGCGAGCGTCGACTCGACGTGGGCGGCCACGGCCAGCAGTTCCATGTCGGTGCCCGGCGCGGACGACAGCTGGAGCCCGATCGGGAGGCCGTCGGCGCTCCAGCCGCAGGGCAGCACCAGCGCCGGGGCTCCGGTGAGGTTGTGGATGCCGGTGAACAGACCCTCCGCGGCGCCTTCCGGCGTGTCCACGGGAGGTGTCGTGACGGGCGCGACGAAGGGCGCGGCGGGCGTCAGCAGGACGTCGGCGCCCGCGTAGACCTCGGTCGCGGCGGGCAGCAGCCGCTCCCGTACGGCGAGGGCCTTGCGGTAGTCGGCCTGGCTCACCTCGGAGCCGGCGCGCAGCAGCCGCAGGGTCTCCGGCCCGTAGTGGCCGGGATCCGCGCTCGCCCGCGCCCCGTGCACCTGCCACGCCTCGTACAGCAGGATGTGCGCGAACGTCGCGTCGAGCTCCTCGAAGACCGAGCCGTCCACCTCGACGACGGAGTAGCCGGCGTCGCGGAGGGTGCCGAGCGCCGCCCCGACCGCGGCGGCCACGTCGGGCTCGACCTCGGCGCGCTCCAGCAGGCCGGGGAGCACGCCGACCCGGATGCCGGCACCGGGCCGGGTCAGGGGGCGGTCGCCGGTGAGAGCCGAGAAGACCGTGGTCGTGGTCGCGACGTCGCCGGCGAGCAGCCCCACGTGGTCGAGCGTGGGGGCGAGCGGCTCGACGCCGTCGACCGGCAGCGCGCCGTAGCTGGGCTTGAATCCGACTGCGGCGCAGTAGTGGGCCGGGATCCGGATGGAGCCGCCCGTGTCGGTGCCCAGTGCCCCCGGGCACACGCCGGCGCCGGCGAGGGCGGCCGATCCTCCGCGGGACCCGCCTGCCGTACGCCCGGGGTTGTAGGGGTTCATGGCCTCCGGCACCTCCGGGTGGACCGCGCCGGCCGCGTACTCCAGCAGCGAGGTCGCCGCGAAGACGTCCGCGCCTGCGGCGCGCAGCGCCTGGACGACGGGGGCGTCGGCGGCGGCGGGCTCGGCGCGCATCGAGTGGGGATTGCCGTTGCCGCGCGGGTGCCCGGCGATGTCGATCATGTCCTTGACGGCGACGGGCACGCCGTGCAGGGGCCCCTCGGGCGCGCGCGAAGGCGCGGGGAACAGGGTGACCACGGCGTCGAGCGGCCGGCCGAGCCGTTCGGCCCGTTCGTACGCCGCGAGCAGGCGGAGGTTCGCGACCTCGCAGGTGCGCTCGCCCCGCTCGATCGCCTTGATCAGCTCGCCGGTGAAGGTCGTCAGCGGCCCGGAGAGGTCGTGCAGCAGGTCGTCGACCTCGGTCTTGCGCTTGCGGACCATCAGGTCGCGGTAGATGCCGCTGTGGGATTTCGCGCTGTTGCGGTTGAACGTGACGAGCCGGTCGAGCGAGCCTTCGAGGTCGTCGGGGTCGAAGCCGTCGAATCCCTCGGGCTTCACCGGCGCCTGCGCGAGCACCTCCCTGGCGATGCCGAGCATGAGGGGCCGCCACTCGGGCGCCTCCAGGGAGTCGGCGATGGACAGGTCGGAGACGGCGCCCGCGTAGAGCATCGCGCCGTAGGCCTCCTTGCCCCAGAGGAAGCCCATGATGTTGCCGGTGGCCTCGGCGTACGGCAGGGCCTCGACGAGCTCGCGGACCCGCGGGGTGATCTCGCCGCCGGCCGGCTCGCCGACCCGGAAGGTGCCGATGTTGCCCTGCATGATCCGGCCCGGGCCGAGGACGTCCGCGCCGAAGTTCACGAAGCTCACGATGAGCCGGTGGGCGCCGACGACGGCGGAGAGCCGGTCGGCGGTCAGGCCGTTCTGGAAGCTGACCAGCCATCCGCCGGGATCGAGCCGATCGCGCACGAGCTGCGCGGCCTGGTCGGTGTGATGGCTTTTGACCGCGATCGCGACGTGGTGCAGGCGTTCCGGCAGGCCATCGGGGGTGACCGCCCGCGCCTTCACCGTGAAGTTCTCGACGGGCCCCTCGATGGTCAGGCCGTCGCGATTGATCGCCTCGACGTGCGCGGGATCGGCGTCGCACAGGAGCACGTCGTGGCCGGCGCGGACCATGTGCGCACCGATCGTGCCGCCGATCGCGCCCGCGCCGATGATCGTCAGTTGCATGAGAAGCCGCCTGGTTTGGGAGTGATTGGGGGGCTTTGCCGTTGGACACTACCTGAACCGATTTGAATGCTCTAGTCTTCATCTGCTGGTGAAGTCGGGACGGCGACCTTACGTATGACAGTTGATCGACGCCGTAACCTTTACGAAACGTCGTCATGCTCCAATACTTCGTCGCAGACCGATCTGATCCTCCATCGGATCCTCCAAGGCCGTTGCTGAGGCCTCTTCTCGGTCGACAGCGACCCCCGCGCAGCGCCGCGACATCTCGTGAAGGATAGGCATGTCTGACCACAGCACTGACGCATCGATCCCATCGGCCTCGCAGATATTCGCCGGCCTCAGGGGACCTGATATCAGCCGGCGCCGGATGCTCTACCTCGGCGCGCTCGGCCTCGGGGCGTTCGCGTCCGCGCCGTTGCTGGCAGCCTGCGGATCGTCGTCGGACACCTCCACCGGCGCCTCGTCCGGCGCCGCGTCCGGCGCGGCCAAGAAGGGCGGCGACCTGGTCATCGTCCGCGACCACGACGCGGTCAACATGGACAAGACGATGGTGTTCAGCAACGCCTCGATCTGGACCTACGCGCAGATCTACGAGCCGCTGGTGGCCATGACGGACGACGGCCAGGGGGTGAGGCCCTGGCTCGCGGAGAGCTACGAGATGTCGCCCGACAACAAGTCGTGCACCCTGAAGCTCAGGAAGGACGTCAAGTTCCACAACGGCCAGCCGATGACCTCGGCGGACGTGAAGTTCTCCATCGACGAGTCGAGCAAGACCAAGGGCGGCTGGGAGTTCATCAACTCCGCGATCAAGGAGGTGACCACGCCGGACGACTACACCGTCGTGGTGACCACCAAGTATCCGTGGGCGCCGCTGCTCGCCGACCTGAGCTGCCCGAACAACGGGATCATCCCCAAGGACTACGCGGGCAAGAGCAAGGACGAGTTCTACGCCAGCCCGATCGGGACCGGCCCGTTCGTGTGGGGCACCTGGCAGAAGGGCAGTGCCCTCACGCTGAAGAAGAACCCCTCCTACTGGCAGGCGGGCAAGCCGTACCTCGACTCGGTCACCTGGAAGGTGGTCGCGGACAGCAACGCCCGCGCGATCCAGCTGCAGGGCGGGCAGGCGCACATCAACGAGAGCCCGCCGTTCTCCAGCCTCGACCAGCTCAAGAACACGCCCAACGTGAAGGTCGACCTGTTCCCGTCCACCCGGACGGACTACATCATGATGAACCAGCACAAGAAGCCGTACGACGACGTTCATGTGCGCCGCGCCATCTCGTATGCCATCGACCGGGAGGCGCTGATCAAGACCATCCTGTTCGGCAACGGCACCCCGGCGAACTCGTTCCTGATGCCGTCCACGCCGTTCTACGACAAGAACTGCCCCGGCATCCAGTACGACATGAACAAGGCCAAGGAGGAGATGGCCCAGTCGAGCGTGCCGAACGGCTTCACCACGACGTGGCTCGCCATGTCGGGCGACGCGGTGGACGCGGCGATCGCGCAGGTCCTGCAGGAGTCGCTGAAGGAGCTGGGCATCACGATGAACATCCAGAACGTGGACCCGAGCGCGCAGCACGACATGACCGGCAAGCTGGACTACGAGATCGCGCACTCCTACTGGACGATGGACCTGGCCGACCCCGACGAGCTGGCGCAGTTCGCACTCGATCCCACGTCCGGCGGGCACTCCTTCGACACCGGCTTCGACGACCCGGAGCTCATCGATCTGGTCCACAAGGCGCAGAAGGAGTTCGACAAGACCAAGCGCCAGGCCCTGTACAGCGAGCTCCAGCAGAAGGCCGCCGAATCCGCGTTCCTCGCGTTCCTGTTCTACACGCCCTTCCCGTACGCGACGGCGAGCAGCGTGCAGGGCTTCAAGGTGCTGCCGACCGGGTCGTACCACATGGAAGACGTCTCGCTCTGAGCCGGGCCGATGCGGACTGAGAACCTGGAGCGAGAGCAACGATGAGATATGTCGTCTACATCCTGAAACGGGTGGTGTCGCTGATCCCGGTGCTGCTCGGGATCTCGTTCATCGTCTTCTTCCTGATCCGGCTGATCCCGGGAGACCCGGCGGCGACCCTGCTCGGGGTGCACGCCACGCCGCAGGCGGTCAAGGAACTGCGCGACCAGATGGGGCTCGAGAAGCCACTGCTGAGCCAGTATCTGACGTTCCTGGGCCACCTGCTGCAGGGCAACCTCGGATTCTCCTACGTCTACAACAGCTCGGTCCTGGGGCTGATCGCGACCAGCCTGCCGGTGACGATCTGGCTGCTGGTCTCGGGCACCTTCTTCACGCTGCTGATCGCCGTGCCGCTGGCCGTCCTGGCCGCGGCGCGGCGCAACGGGATCGCCGACAACATCATCCGGGCGGTGCCGGTCGTGGGCCTGGGGCTGCCGGCGTTCCTGCTGGGCATCGCGCTCATCGTGGTCTTCGGGCTGAAGCTGGGCTGGTTCCCGGTCGGGGGATACGGCCAGAGCCTGGCCGAACACGTGCGCGGCATCGTGCTGCCCGGCATCACGGTCGCCCTGACGCTCGCGCCGATCGTGATCCGCAGCCTGCGCGCCAGCATGATCGAGGTGCTGAGCAGCGACTACATCGTGACGGCGCACAGCAAGGGGATCAGCACCGCGAGGGTGGTGCTCGGACACGCCCTGCGCAACGCCGCCGTCTCGTCCGTCACCGTCCTGGGCGTCAACATCGCCTATCTCACGGGATCGACGCTGGTGGTCGAACGGGTCTTCTCGCTCCCCGGCATCGGGCAGCAGATGATCAATTCCATCTTCGGAAGGGACTTCCCCACCGTGCAGGGAATCACTCTGGTCTTCGCGATCATGGTCGTGGTCGTGAACCTGTTGACCGACGTGGCCCACTCCGCCCTCGATCCCCGGGTTCAGCTCGCATGAGCGCGATCACTTCCGCGGCCCCCGCCGCGCCGGCGGGTTCCGGCCGCCGCCGGCGGCGTGGGCGGGGGAACGCGCCGCTCGTCGCCGGGCTGATCCTGTTCGGCCTGATCGTCGCCCTCGCGCTCTGCGCGCCCCTGCTGACGAGCCAGGACCCGATCAAGCAGAACCTCCAGGCCGCATTCCTCGACCCCGGCGCGCCGGGCCACCTGCTCGGCACCGACGCGCTCGGACGCGACGTGCTGGCCCGGCTGCTCTACGGAGCCCGGGTCGACCTGCGGGTCGGCGTGGTGGCGGTCATCTCGCCGCTGATCATCGGCAGCCTGATCGGGCTGATCGCGGGATGGTTCGGCGGATGGGTGGACGCCGTCATCGGCCGGATCGTGGACATGGTGATCGCGTTCCCGTTCCTGGTCCTGGTCATCGCGCTGGTGTTCGCGATGGGGCCGGGGACGACCAGCATCTACGTCGCGGTGACCCTGGTCGGATGGGTGGCGTACTGCCGCATCGTCCGCGGTCAGGTCCTCGTCGCCAAGGAGCAGGAGTACGCCATGGCGGCGCGGGCCAGCGGCCTGCCGACATGGCGGATCCTGCTCCGGCACCTGCTGCCGAACGTCGTCCTGCAGGCGATCATCTTCTCGATGAGCGACATCGTGCTCACCCTGCTGGCGATCGTGACCCTCGGCTTCCTCGGCCTCGGCGTGCCGCCGCCGACCCCCGACTGGGGAACCATGATCCAGGAAGGTCAGCAGTTCCTCTTGACCAAGTGGTACATGTCCACGATCCCGGGCCTGGCCGTCGTCGTCACGGGACTCGCACTGGCGCTGATCGCGGACGGCATCGTGGAGAAGGCGAACCAATGACCCCTCCGCTGCTCGAAGTGCACGACCTGCACGTCGACATCCCCATGCCGCACGCGCGGCTGCACGCGGTCCGCGGCGTGTCCCTCACGGTGGGCGCGGCCGAGTCGGTGGGGCTGGTCGGCGAGTCGGGCTCGGGCAAGAGCCTCACCCTGCGCGCGCTGCTCGGGCTGCTGCCCCGCCCGGCGCGGATCGTCTCGGGAACCATCCTCATCGACGGCGAGGACGTCACCGGGCTGCCTGCCAAGCAACTGCGGAGCCGGCTGTCCGACACGATGAGCATGATCTTCCAGGACTCGCTGACGGCGCTGAACCCGGTCATGCGCGTGGGCGACCAGATCGCCGAGGCGCCCCTGCGCAGGCTCGGCAAGTCGCGCGGCGAGGCCAGGGCGATCGCCGTCGACCTCATGAGAGAGGTCGGGATAGCCGATCCCGAGCGTCGCTACGAGCTGTATCCGCACCAGCTGTCCGGCGGGATGCGCCAGCGTGTCTGCATCGCGATCGCGCTGTCGACCAAGCCCCGGCTCATCCTCGCCGACGAGCCGACCACGGCCCTGGACGTGACGATCCAGGCCCAGGTGCTCGGCGTCCTGCGGCAGCTCAAGCAGGAGGAGAACGTCAGCCTGCTGCTGGTCAGCCACGACCTGGCCGTGGTCAGCCAGACCTGCTCGCGGCTGTACGTCATGTACGCGGGCAAGGTGGTCGAGTCGGGCGACCTGGTCGACCTGGTGACCGAGCCCCGGCATCCGTACACCTTCTCCCTGCTGCGGTCGGTGCCCGACCCGGACCGGCGGGTGGCCCGGCTGCTGACCATCCACGGCCGGCCGCCGGACCTTACTCAGCCTCTGACCGGCTGCTCCTTCGCCCCCCGATGCCCGTTCGCCGAGGACGCCTGCCGGGAGGGCGAGCCGGAGCCGGTGCCCGCCGGACCGGGGAGACGGAGCGCCTGCCGGCGCGTGGACACGGCGGAGCGGTGGAATGCGATGGCCGAGCAGGAAGCGGGGAGCACGCGGTGACGGAGGCTGACGAGATTCTCTCGATCGAGGGCCTGGCCCGGCACTTCACTCCTCCCGTGTCGGTGACCGACCGGCTCTTCCGGAAGAAGCCGGTGGTGAACCGCGCCGTCGACGGCGTGGACCTGGTGCTGCGCAAGGGGGAGACGCTGGGCCTCGTCGGCGAGTCGGGCTGCGGCAAGTCGACCCTCGCGCGCACCATCGTCGGCCTCTACCGCCCCACGGCGGGCACGATCAGCTACCAGGGCGAGGTCCTTCCGGAGAGACGCACCCGGGCGCAGCAGCGCGCGATCCAGATGGTCTTCCAGGACCCCTACAGCTCGCTGAACCCGCGGATGACGGTCGGGCAGATGCTCTCGGAGCTGCTCAGGTATCACAAGCTGGTCCCGCGCAACAAGGTGGACGAGCGCAACCGCGAGCTGATGCACCTGGTCGGCCTGCCGGAAAGCGCTCTGGGCCAGCGCCCGCGTCAGTTCTCGGGCGGGCAGCGGCAGCGCGTCGGCATCGCGCGGGCGCTGGCGCTGGAGCCGTCCGTGCTGGTGGCGGACGAACCGGTCTCCGCCCTCGACGTGTCGGTCCAGGCCACCATCATCAATTTGCTGGCCGACCTCAAGGAGACGCTCCACCTGTCGGTCATCTTCGTCTCGCACAACATGGCTGTCGTACGGCAGATCTGCGAACGCACCGCCGTGATGTACCGGGGCCGCATCGTCGAAACCGGGGTCACCGACACCCTGTTCGACGACCCGGCGCATCCGTACACCCGGCTGCTCATCGGCTCGGTGCCCCGCCTGGTCGGCGCGCACGGCCCGGTGGAGGCGGAGGAGGACAAGACCGGCGACCTCGGTCCCATGCGGGAGGAGGTCGCGCGGTCGGCCGAGCGCGACGGCACCCGCCCCTGCCGCTTCGCGGACCGGTGCCCGTCCGTCGTCGCCGCGTGCGCCGACGAGCCGCCGCTGCTCGCCGATCCCCGTGACCCGGCCAGGCACGCCGCCTGCGTGCACCTGTCCCACCACCCCGAAGGAGTGATCGCGTGAGCGGTCCGATCGTCATCGGCAGCGAGCGGAGCGAGGCAGGTCTGCCCGCCGCCATGGAGATACTCGCCCGCGGCGGCTCGGCGCTGGACGCGGTCGAGGCCGGTCTGCGCAGGTGCGAGGACAACCTGGACGACCACTACGTCGGGACCGGCGGGCTGCCGAACGCCCGGGGCGTGGTGGAGCTCGACGCGTCGGTGATGGTCGGCTCGACCAGGGCCTTCGGCGCCGTCGGCGCGGTGAAGGGGTTTCCCAACCCCGTCTCCATCGCCCGGGCCGTCCTGGAGCGGCTGCCGCAGCACAGCCTCCTCGTCGGCGAGGGCGCCGAGCTGTTCGCCGAGGAGAACGGATTCGCCCGCGCGGAGCTGCTGACCGAGGAGTCCAAGAAGCTGTTCGTGTCGGCGCTCCAGCCCTCGGACGAGTCCGTCGAAGGCGAGCGGACCGCGGCGCAGGCCGGTGACGAGCTGTACCGCCGGACCGCGCTCGAACTCGTCAACCGCTTCGCCCCGCACGACGGGCCCTGGGGGACCATCAACATCATCGCCCTCGACGCCTCGGGCGAGCTCGTCGTGGGCGTGTCCACCAGCGGCTACCCCTGGAAATACCCGGGGCGTATCGGGGACTCCGCCGTTCCCGGCGCGGGAAACTACGCCGACGCGCGGTACGGAGGGGCCGCGTGCACCGGCCGGGGAGAGCTGAGCATGCGGGTCCTCGGCGCCCGCGGCATCGTCGCGGACATCGCGCGCGGGCTCGACCCCTCGGAGGCGTGCCTGGCGATGCTCGCCGACGCGGCCACCCTGCCCGACGAGTTCCGTGCCGAGCTGCGCTGTCTCGCCCTCACGCCGGACGGCCGGCACGGTGCGGCGGCGGGACAGGCCGGCTCGTACTACGTGGTGATGACCGAGAGCTCGACCGGTCCGGAGTCCCGCCCGAGGAGCGTGCTGTCGTGAAAATCTTCATCTCCTCCGACATGGAGGGGACCGCCGGCGTGGTCGACTGGGACCAGTGCGTCATCGGCGGTTCGCAGTATCCGTACTACACCGAGCTGCTGACGGGGGAGATCAACGCCGCCATCGAGGGCGCGATGCGGGCGGGCGCCACGGAGTTCCTGGTGAACGACGCGCACTCGAAGATGGCGAACCTGAAACCGGACGCGCTCGCCGGACGCGCCGGCTATCTGTCCGGCCGCTACAAGCCGATGTACATGATGCAGGGGCTCGACTCCACCTTCGACGCGATCTTCCTGGTCTCCTATCACGGATCGATGGGCAGCAGGGGCTCGGTCCTGTCGCACACCTACTTCCCGTCGGCGTTCGCCGAGGTGAAGATCAACGGCGTCGTCGCCGGTGAGGCGGGCATCAACGCGCTCGTGGCGGCCGCGCACCAGGTGCCGATCGTGCTGGTCACCGGTGACGCGACGACCGCCGAGGAGACCGAGCGGTTCTGCCCGGGGATCAAGGCCGCGGTCGTCAAGCGGTCGGTGTCCCGCTTCTCCGCCGAGGCGTTGCACCCGGAGGCCGCGCGGGACCTGATCCGCGAGCGGGCGCACGAGGCCGTCGAGCACCTGGCGGGCGCGGCGCCGCCGTCCTTCGAGCTGCCGGTCACGCTCGGCATCTCCTTCCGCAGCAGCGACTACTGCGAGCTGGCCGCCAGGATCGCCGGAGTCGAGCGGACCGGGGACCTGTCGGCGGTCATCGTCGGAGACGACCCGCTGTGGATCTACCAGACGTTCATCACCGTCGTGCTGCTGTGCCGGGGGCTGGTCGAATGAAGATCGTCAAGGTGCTCGCGCAGCCGGTGCGGGCCGGCTTCTTCGCCGACGACCAGGCGGCGATCAGGGCAGGTGCGGAGCACGACGGCTTCACCTACGCGGGCGACCCGGTCACGCCCGGGTTCTCCGCCGTACGGCAGGCGGGCGAGGCGCTGTCGGTGATGCTGTTCCTCGAAGACGGCTCGGTCGCCTACGGCGACTGCGCGGCGGTGCAGTACAGCGGCGCCGGTGGCCGCGACCCGCTGTTCAGCGCCGAGGCGGCCCGCCGGGACGTCGAGGAGCACCTCGTCCCGATGCTGACCGGCGCGGAGCTCGGCTCGTTCCGCGAGCTGGCCGGGCGGGTGGACGCGTGCCGTACGGCCTCAGGCCCGCTGCACACGGCCATCCGCTACGGCGTGACGCAGGCGGTGCTCGACGCCGTCGCGCAGAGCCGGCGGCTCACCATGGCCGAGGTCGTCCGGGACGAGTACGCCACCGGCGTCGATCTGCGACCGGTGCCGATGTTCGCGCAGACCGGCGACGACCGGTACGCCAACGCGGAGAAGATGATCCTCAAACGGGTGGACGTCCTTCCGCACGGCCTGATCAACAACGTCGACACCAAGCTGGGCCGGGGCGGCGAGATCCTCGAGGACTACCTGCGGTGGCTGGTGAAGAGGATCGGGGAGCTGCGCCCGGACAGCGCGTACACGCCCAGGCTGCACATCGACACCTACGGCACCGTGGGCCTCGCCTTCGACGGCGACGTCGACGCGGTCGCCGCCTATCTCGCCCGTCTCGGGGAGATCGCGGTCCCGTACGAGCTGGTGGTCGAGCACCCCATCGACGCCGGGAACCGGGAGGCGCAGATCGAGACGTACGTCCGGCTGCGGTCCGCCCTGCGGCGGATGGACGCACGGGTGAAGATCTCCGTGGACGAGTGGTGCAACACCCTGGAGGACATCGAGATGTTCGTCGGCCGGGGCGCGGCCGACGTGATCCACGTCAAGACACCGGACCTCGGCGGCATCGGCAACACGATCGAGGCGCTGCTGCTGGTGCGCGACCGCGGGCTCGTCGCGTACTGCGGCGGCACGTGCAACGAGACGGACCGCTCGGCGCAGGTCAGCGCCAACGTCGCCATGGCCTGCGGCGCGGGACAGGTGCTGGCCAAGCCCGGCATGGGAGTGGACGAGGGACTGATGATCGTGGGAAACGAGATGGCACGGGTGGCGGCGATCGCCGCGGCACGCGGAAAGCCGGTCCTGCCGTGATGCCGCTGGAGGACGTCAGGATCATCGCCATCGAGCAGTACGGCGCGGGACCGTTCGGCAGCGTGCACCTGGCGGACCTGGGAGCCGAGGTCATCAAGATCGAGGACCCGTCGACCGGCGGTGACATCGGGAGATACGTCGTTCCCGAGCAGCACGGCGAGGACAGCCTGTTCTTCGAGACGTTCAACCGCAACAAGCGCAGCCTCAGCCTCGACATCTCCACGCCGGAGGGCCGCGCCGTGTTCGAGGACCTGGTCAGGGTCAGCGACGTGGTGCACTCGAACCTGCGGGGGGACGTCCCGGCCAAGCTGCGGATCCGCTACGACGACCTCAAGCATCTCAACCCGGCGATCGTGTGCAGCTCGCTCAGCGGGTTCGGCATGACCGGGCCGCGCAGCACCGAGCCCGGGTACGACTACGTGCTGCAGGGCATGGCCGGCTGGATGGACCTCACCGGCGAGCCCGACGGACCGCCCACCAAGTCGGGGCTGTCGCTCGTGGACTACTCGGGCGGGCTGGTCGCGGCGGCGTCCATCCTGGCCGCGCTGCACGCCGCGCGGCGCGACGGCGTCGGCGCCGACTGCGACGTCAGCCTGTTCGACACGGCGATCTCGATGCTGACCTATCCGGCCGCCTGGCGGCTCAACGGCGACTTCGAGCCCCGGCGCACCCACCACTCCGCCCACCCGTCGCTCGTGCCCTTCCAGGCCTTCCCGACGGGAGACGGCTGGCTGGTGGTCGCCTGCCCGAAGGAGAAGTTCTTCCGCCGGCTCGCCGAGGCCCTCGGGCACCCGGAGTGGCCGGACGACCCCCGATATCGGGACTTCGCCGCCCGGCGGGAGAACGCCGAGGCGCTGGTCGCCGAGCTGGAGGCGGTGTTCGCCACCGGCACGAGCGAGCACTGGCTGGGCCTGCTGCGGGCGGCCGGGGTGCCGTGCGGGCCGGTGAACACCGTGGCGCAGGCCCTGCGGGATCCGCACACCGTCGCCAGGGGCATGGTCGTCGAGACCGAGCACCCCTATTTCGGCACCGTGCGGCAGGTCGCGAGCCCGCTGCGGGTGGGTGCGGGGAAACGCACCCACATGCGCGCTCCCCGGCGCGACGAGGACGCCGCGTACGTCCTGGGCGAGGTGCTCGGATACGACGCGGAACGCATCGAGCGGCTGCGCGCCGCCGCCGGCAGCAGGGGCTAGGACCGCCCAGGATGGCCACGCCGCCGCGAGGTCCGTGACCCGCCCCCGAAACGCCTTCGGGCACACGGACCTCCACACGATCCCGGTGAGCCGGCCGGGCCGCTCAGGCCGGCTCACCGGGCGGGGCCGACAGCAGGTCGGCCACCAGGTTCTTCGGCTCTATCTCCACCAGGCTCAGCGCGGTCTCGGTGCGCTGCACGCCCTCGATCTGCCAGATGCAGTCCATGAGCAGCTGCCGCAGATGCAGGTGGTCACGCACGCGGAGCCGGGCGAGCATGTCCATGGCGCCGGTGACGATGTCGAGCGCTTCCAGCTCGGGGATCACGGAGAGCTGCTGGACGAGGTCCTGCTGCTGGTAGCCCTGGACCGCCGTGATGATCAGGTACACGGTCATCGGATAGCCCGCGGCGCTCCAGTTCACGCGCACGCCGTACCCCTGGATCACCCCGAGACGCTCCAGCCGCGCGATGCGCTCTCCGACCGCGGGGGCGGACATGCCGAGCTCACGGGCGAGCGCCCGCTGCGAGCGCCTGGAGTCCTGGCTGAGCAGCACGAGTATCTGCCGGTCTACATCGTCGAGCGGGACCGGAGGCGCCGGGACGGACACGTCGGCGACGGCACGCAGGGGAGCGGCCGAGGAATGCGAAGCAGGGGAACGACGGCGAGGGGGCATGGCGGGAAGGCTACCCGGCCGGGGACACGGATGGAGCACGGAAAGCGCACCGCCGCCGAAGTCACCGTATGACGGTTGCCACATCGCGCTGCGGGACGGACGCCGCGGACAGGCGAACCGAATGCGTTTGCAGTGAAAGCCTGGCATTCGTCGGGCAAATGGTTAGTATGAGACGAAACTTCCCTTACAGTTGACCACCATCAAGGTCGACATAGGTTTCACTTCGCATCATCGAACGGAGTGTGAGGACCGGTGCGGGTCTTCGACAGCAACTGGATGCAGATAGCCGACTACCTCCAACGCGACGATCGCATCGTGCTCCCGGTCGGATCGACCGAGCAGCACGGGTATCTCTCGCTCGGGACGGACGCCTTGCTTGCCGAGCGTGTGTCGGTGGAGGCGGCCGAGCCGCTCGGCGTTCCGGTCCTGCCGGTCCTGCCGTTCGGCATGGCGCCGTACTTCGTGGAGTATCCGGGCAGCATGAGCCTGCGGATGAGCACGTACATCGAGGTGATCCGCGACCTGCTGGACTGCCTGGCATCCCAGGGGTTCCGGCGGATCGCGGTGATCAACGGCCATGGCGGCAACGCCCCCGTCGCCGGCCTCATCCGCGAATGGGTGTGCGCGCCGCGCGACGAACGCGTGGAGGTGCTGTTCCACAGCTGGTACAACGCCCCGAAGACGGCGGAGGCGGCGTCCCGGTTCGACGACGACCAGTTTCACGGCTCCTGGCTGGAGAACTTCGCCTGGACCAGGGTCGCCGGCGCCGAGATCCCCGGCGGCAGCGCGCCTGTCCTCCCGAGGTCGCTGGCCGACAACGTGACCGCGCGCGAGATGAGGGAGCTTTCCCCGGACGGAAGCCTGGGCGGGGCCTACCAGCGCAGCGACGAGGACATGCAGGTCGTGTGGGACGCCGGCGTGGCCGAGGTCCGCGAGCTGCTCGAGAAGGGATGGCTCGACCAGTGACGGAAGCCAGGGACAGGGTCGCCGTCGTCACCGGCACGGCCCACGGGATCGGGGCGGCCATCGCCGCCGCGCTCGAGGCGGACGGGGTCCGGGTGCACGGCGTCGACAAGGACACGGTGGACGTCACCGACTCGTCCGCGGTCAACGCCTTCTTCACCGAGATCGGCGACGTCGACATCCTGGTCAACAACGCCGGCGGCGTGGTCGGCCAGGTCCACCACCCGCTGGAGGAGATCGGCGACGAGGACTGGTCCGCCGTGGTCGCGGCCAACCTCACCAGCACGTTCCTGTGCACCAGGGCGGCGGTGCCGGGCATGAAGCGGCGCGGCTCCGGCCGCATCGTGAACATCTCGTCGGGCGCGGGCCGCAGCGTCAGCCTGACCGGCATCCAGGCCTACGCCAGCGCGAAGGCCGGGCAGATCGGCTTCACCCGGCAGATGGCGCACGAGCTAGGACGGTTCGGCATCACGGTCAACTGCATCGCGCCGGGGTTCGTCCTGTCCAACCCCACGACGATCCAGCAGTGGGAGAGCTACGGCGAGCAGGGGCAGGCCGCGCTCGTCGAAGGCATCGCCGTACGCCGGCTCGGCCGGCCGGAGGACATCGCGCACGGCGTCCGGTTCTTCGTCTCCGAATCCTCATCCTGGATCACCGGTCAGACCCTCTCGATTGATGGTGGACATGCTCTCTTTTGATTCGACCGACTTCGATTCGACCGCCGCCTACCTCGACGAGCTCGCCGCGTACGTCGCGGTGCCCAGCGTGAGCCGGGACGCCTCCGCGGAGACCATGCGGACCGCGGCCGAATGGCTCGCGGCCCAGTTGTCCTTCGCCGGCGGACGGGTCGTCGCCACGGAAGGTCACCCCATCGTCCGGGGCGAGTGGCTCGGGGCGCCCGGCGCCCCCACCATCCTGGTCTACGGCCACTACGACGTGCAGCCGACCGGCGATCCCGCCGAGTGGCGCACCCCGCCGTTCGAGCTGCGCGTCGACGGCGACGTGATCCGCGGGCGCGGGGTCACCGACGACAAGGGCCCGGTCTTCATCGTGCTCAAGGTCGCACAGGCGTTCATCGAGCAGGAGGGCGCGCTGCCGCTCAACGTCAAGTTCCTCTTCGAAGGAGAGGAGGAGATCGGCAGCCCCCACCTTCCCGCCTACCTGCGCGAGCACGCGGACGAGCTCGCGGCCGACCTGGTCATCTCGGCCGACGGGGCGATGTGGCGGCCGAGCGAGCCCTCGCTATCGATCGCGTCCAAGGGCCTGGTGACGCTCACCGTCGAGGTCGGCGGCGCCGCCACCGACCTGCACTCCGGGCGTTACGGCGGCACCGTCGCCAACCCGGTGCACGCCCTGAGCGAGATCCTGGCCGGCCTGCACACGGCCGACGGCCGGGTCGCGGTCGACGGCTTCTACGACGGCATCCCCGAGCTGAGCGACGAGCGCCGCGCCGCCATCGCGGCGGTGCCGTTCGACGACGACCGCTACCGGGACGACCTGGGTCTCGACGCCCTCTTCGGCGAGGCCGGCTACAGCACGCTGGAGCGGCTGTGGGAGCGGCCCACCCTGGAGATCAACGGTGTCCTGGCCGGTGGCAAATACACGGTGATCCCGCACGTCGCGACCGCCCACATCTCCTGCCGGCTCGTGCCGGGCCAGCGCCCGGAGCGGGTGCTCCAGGCGATCACCGACCATGTGCTCGCCCAGAAGATCCCCGGCGTACGCGTCGCCGTCCGCCCCGACGAGGGCGGGGTGCCCGCGTACACGATCCCCGCCGATCACCCGGCGATCCGCGCCGCCACCGAGGCGCTCGCGCACGTCTACCCGGGCCAGGACGTCCTGCTGGCCGTCATCGCGGGGACCCTGCCCGCGACGGCCCTGTTCGAGGAGGTCCTCGGCGCGAAGACGCTGTTCTTCTCCTTCTCCACCGCCGACGAGAACCTGCACGCGCCGAACGAGTTCATGCGGATCTCCCGGCTGCGCGAGGGGATGCGCGCCTGGGAGCGGCTGTGGCGGCTGCTCGCCGACGGGCCGCACCGGCTGGCGCCGGTGCACAGGGACGGCACGCGGTGACGGCGGGCGCCTACGAGTCGTACGGCTATCTCACGCCCGGCGTCGACTTCCCGGCCATCGAGCTGGCCCCCGAGTTCGGCCGCGTGCCGCCGTACGCCGGCGGCCTGAGCGAGCTGGAGCGGGAACGGGCCGAGCGGCTGCTGCGGGACAACATCGTGATCAGCCTGCACGACCATCCCGTGCGGTTCCCCGCCGACATGCGGCAGACGCCGGAATACAACAGGACCGGACGCCAGCACACCGCGTTCGCCGGGCTCCTCGCGTCGGGCATGACCGTCGTGTTCGACAACATGATGGACGGCACCGCCTGCGTCACCGGCAACGCCCCGTGGCGCTGGCTCGACATCATCACCGACCTCGGCATGCGCCAGGCCGACATCGCCCACCAGTCCGGCGTGATCGTGATCCGGACGATGGACGACATCGAGCACGCCCACAGGTCGGGCAAGGTGGGGCTGCTGTTCGGCCTGGAGGCGGCGACGCCGATCGAGAACGAGCTCGACCGGCTCGACGTCCTGTACGGCCTCGGCCTCCGGCAGATCGGCATCGCCTACTCCGACGCCAACGCCCTCGGCAGCGGCCTGAACGAGACCACCGACGGCGGGCTGACCGACTTCGGCAGGCGCGCGGTCTCCAGGATGAACAGGCTCGGCCTGGCCATCGACATCTCGCACTCCTCCGACCGGACCGGCCTCGACGTCTGCGCCGTGAGCGAGCGCCCGGTGTTCATGACCCACGCGGGGGCGCGCGCGGTCTGGGACACGCCGCGGATGAAGCCGGACGACGTCCTGCGCGCGGTCGCCGAGACCGGCGGCGTCATCGGCATGTCGGCGGCGCCCCACACGACGCTGTCCGAGGCCCATCCCCGGCACACGATCCTGTCGGTGATGGACCACTTCCGGTATTGCCTGGACCTGGTCGGCATCGAGCACGTCGCGTTCGGGCCGGACACCCTCTATGGCGACCACGTCGGCCTGCACACCGTCTTCGGGCACCTGCTCAAGGTGGGCGCCGCCGCGCCCGGCGGCCCCTCCTTCGAGAAGGTGGAGTACGTCGACGGGCTGGAGAACCCGACCGAGAACTTCCACAACATCTGCGGCCTGCTCGTCCAGGAAGGGTTCTCCGACAGCGAGATCACGGCCGTGCTCGGCGGCAACATCCTCCGGGCGCTCGAGCGGATCTGGGCCTAACCCTCCCGAATGGAAAGAGGATCAGTGACTCCTGAAGTCCAGCCCCCGGCGAACGACCGGCTCGCCCGGCTCAGCGACGAGTTCTTCCAGGTGAAGCACACGGCCGACCCCTTCAGCGCCACGCTGCTCGGCGTCTCGGGCTTCGACGGGCTGGTGCCCGACCCCAGCCGCTCCGGCGCCGCCGCCGACGCCGCGAAGATCGCGGACATCGAACGGCGGCTCGCGGAGATCGACCCGGACGGCCTGAACCCGGCCGACCGGATCAACCACGCCGTGCTCGGCCGCCTCGCCTGGGGCGTACGGTCCGACCTGGAGCACGGCCTGTGGGAGACGGGGGCGTCCGCGGACGGCTACTCCTCACCGCAGGCGATGATGTTCATGTCGGTCCCGGCCGCGTCCCTCACCGACGCCGCGGCCGTCGACCAGTACCTGCGGCGGCTGAGCGCCCTGCCCGCGTTCATCGACGCGATCCTCGACCGCTATCGGGCGGCCGAACAGGACGGGCGGATTCCCACCCGGGTCGGCGTCGGCCAGGCCATCGACCAGCTCACCGGGCACCTTTCGCTGAGCCTGGCCGACGACACCCTGCTCGGCCATCGGCTGCCGGCCGACGTCGACGAGGGGAGCGTCAGGGCGCGCGCGGCCGGCATCGTCGAGGAGTCCGTCCGTCCCGCGCTCCGGCGCCTGCTCGCCGGCCTCCGGGACGAGCTGCTGCCCGTGGCCCGGCCCGACGAGCGGGTCGGCGTCCGCTTCGTCCCCGGTGGCGAGGAGGGCTACCGGGCCGCCGTACGGCGTCACACCACCACGGACCTGTCCCCGGAGGAGATCCACCAGATCGGTCTCGACTGTCTCGCGGAGCTGCGGCAGGAATGGGCCGAGCTGGGCGGACGGGTGCTCGGCACGAGCGACGTGGGCGAGGTCCTGACCCGGCTGCGGGAGGACCCCTCGTTGCGGTTCGGCTCGGCCGCCGAGATCGTCGACGTGGTGACCGACGCCCTGCGCCGGGCCGAGGAGGCGCGCGACGACTGGTTCCCGGCGTACGACATCGCCGACTGCGTCATCGAGGAGATCAACCCGATCGAGGCGGGCAACGCCGCGCTCGCCCACTACCGGCCGCCGGCGGGCGACGGGTCCCGGCCCGGCGCCCACTGCGTCCTCACGGCCGACCCGCACGAGCGGTTCGTGTACGAGTACGAGGCGCTGGCCTTCCACGAGAGCACGCCCGGGCACCACCTGCAGATCGCCTCCGCGCAGACCCTGACGGACCTTCCGGCCTACCGGCGGTTCCTGGACGCCGAGGTGTGCGGGTACGTCGAGGGCTGGGGCCTGTACAGCGAACGGCTCGCCGACGAGATGGGCCTGTACACCTCGGACATCGCCCGGCTGGGGATGCTCTCGTTCGACGCGCTGCGCGCCTGCCGGCTGGTCGTGGACACGGGCATGCACCACCTCGGCTGGTCGCGGCAGCAGGCCATGGAATTCATGTGGGACAACACCGCGACGACGCGGGCCAACGTCCGCAACGAGATCGACCGCTACATCGCATGGCCAGGGCAGGCGCTGGCGTACATGATCGGCCGCCGTGAGATCCGCCGCCTGCGGGCCGTGGCCGAAGGCCGCCTCGGATCCCGTTTCGACATCCGCGCCTTCCACGGGACGGTGCTCGGCAACGGCGCCGTCCCCCTCGGTGTGCTCGACCAGATCGTGGCCGCCTGGATCGACTCCGCGGCGGCCTGAGCCAGGCGCCCGCGTTTCCTCAGCAAGGAGTGCACATGTTCGTGAACATCAACGGCGCGCGGCTCAACGTCGAGGTCCTCGGCGAGGAGGGCGCACCCGTGCTGATCGCCCACCACGGCGGCGGGGGCATCGGCTCGCTGGCCGAGCCGAAGGCGACCTTCGGCCCGCTGTCCGACCTGTTCCGCGTCGTGGTGTTCGACGCCCGCGGCTGCGGCCTGAGCGAGGGCGTCCCGCCCTACTCGCACGCCCAGTGGGCCGCCGACGTCGACGCGCTGCGCGAGTGGGCCGGCGCCGAGTCGGTCGTGATCGCGGGCGGCTCCTACGGCGGATTCATCGCCATGGAGTACGCGATCGCCTACCCGGACCGGGTGCGGGCGATGATCCTTCGAGACACCTCACCGGACCGGACCAACCTGGAGATCGCCCACGAGAACGCGCGCAAGCAGACCCGGGTGGAGCTCGACTGGGAGAACTACGACCGCTACTGGAGCGGCGACATCCGCGACGACGACGACCTGAAGGCCCGCTGGGCCGAGCTGATCCCGCTGTACGACCACGAGTACGACCCGGTCAAGGCGGCCGCGCGCGTCGAGGCCGGCATCTACCGCCACGAGGCGCACAACTGGTGCTTCCAGCACAACGCGCCGATCTACGACGTCAAGCCGCAACTGCCGTCCGTGACCTGCCCCACTCTCGTCACCGTGGGCCGGTACGACTGGGTCACTCCCGTGTCGTCGTCGGAGACGATCGCCTCCCTCATCCCGAACTCCAGGCTCGTCGTCTTCGAGAAGTCCGGGCACTCCCCGCAGATCGAGGAGGCGGAGCTCTTCCAGCAGGCGATGCGCGACTTCCTCGCCGAGGCGCTGCCCGACCTCGGGACCGCGGCGCGATGATCGAGCGGCGCACTCTCAACGTCCCCGGCCCCGGCCCGGACGGGCTCGGCATCCCGTACTTCGACATCCGGGGCCGCGGCGACGGACCGCGGCTCACCGTGCTGTCCGGCGTGCACGGCGCCGAGTACGCCTCGATCGCGGCCGTCCGCGAGTTCGTGCGGAACCTCGACGCCGCCGCCGTCTCCGGGCGGATCGTCGTCGTGCCCGTGGTGAACGTGCCGGGATTCTGGGCCAGGGCGCCGTTCGTCGTCCCGGTGGACGGCGAGAACCTGAACCGGAGCTTCCCCGGCGACCCGGGCGGCTCGTTCACGCGGGTGCTCGCGCACCACGTCTTCACCGAGCTCGTCCTCGGCTCCGACTATCTCGTCGACATGCACGCGGGCGACCTGCCCGAGTCGCTGGAGCCGTTCACGATCTTCGAGGAGTCGCCGGTCGAGGCGGCCTCGCTGGAGCTCGCCCTGGCGTACGGCGCCGGGCACGTCGTCAGGCAGGCCGCGCGGGCGCGGACCGTGGCGGGCAGCACGTGCGCGGCCGCGGCGGACGCCGGCATCCCGGCGATCGTCGCGGAGTCGGGCCAGAACGGCCTGCTCGACCGGGCGGCGATCGACCGCCACCTGGCCGGGCTGACCAACATCGCCAGAACCGTCGGCGTGCTCGACGGTGAGCCGTGGCCGGTGCGCGAGGCCCGCCTGCACGAGGGATGGCACTGGCTGCGCACCGACCGGGAGGGCTGGTGGGAGCCCGCCGCGGCGGTCGGGGAGCAGGTGCCGGCCGGCGGGCTGCTGGGAACGATGAGCGACGTCTGGGGCGAGGTCTTCGCCGAGGTGCGGGCGCCCGAGGCGGGCACACCGTTGTTCCTGACGAGCAGCCCGGCGGTCTCGGCCGGCGGCCTGCTCATGGGCCTGGCCCGCGACTGAAGACCGGCTCGGCCGCTCCGGGTATGGCGAGGGCGGCACCGGCGTACCGACACCATCGACAAGGAGACCCCGACGTGGACGAGAACGGAACCGCCTCAACCGCCTCCCCGGAGCCCCGGACGCCGTCAGTGAGCTGGGAGGGCCGCTACCTGGAGGACTTCGTCGTCGGCGACGTCTACCGGCACCCGCTCGGCCGTACGGTGACCGAAGTGGACAACGCGTGGCTCACCCTGCTGACCCAGAACACCGCGGCCATCCACTTCGACCGGCACTACGCGGAGCGGACGCAGTGGGGCAGGCCGCTGGTCGACTCGACCTTCACCCTGGCCCTGGTCACCGGGCAGAGCGTGCACGACGTGTCCATGAACGTCATGGCGAACCTGGGCTGGGACCGGGTGCGCCTGCCCAATCCCGTCTTCGAGGGCGACACGATCTACTCCCAGTCGGAAGTGCTCTCGGTGCGCGAGTCGAAGTCCCGTCCCGACGTGGGCGTGGTGGAGGTGCGCACCATCGGGTTCAACCAGGACGGCGTGATCGTGATCAGCTTCGAGCGCACCCTCCTGGTCTACCGGCGGGGTCATGGTCCCGGCCGCGTCGCCGTCGAACCCCGGTGGGACGAGAGGTCTCTGAAGGCCGCCGGGCTCGACCCGCGTCCCGGCACACCATGACCGGGGCGTACGGGACGACGGCGCGGACCCTGCTCTTCGTGCCCGGCACCCGGCCCGACCGCTTCGCGAAGGCCGCCGCCAGCGGCGCGGACGCGGTCGTCATCGACCTCGAGGACGCCGTCGCCCCGCTGGACAAGGCACGGGCGCGGGCGGCCGCCGCCGGCCACGTCTCCGTCCACCCGGCTCTGGTGAGGATCAACGGGATCGGCACGCCGTGGCACGCCGACGACCTGGCCGCGCTCGCCGGGGCCGAAGGGCTCGCCGGAGTCGTCCTCCCCAAGACCGAGGCGGCCGAGCACGTCGCGTCGGTGGCCGCCGCGCTCGGCCCCCGGGTGCCGGTCTTCGCGCTGCTCGAATCCGCCCGGGGCGTACGGGACGCGGATCTCATCGCACAGGCGCCGGGCGTGGCGCGGCTCCTGTTCGGCAACCTCGACTTCTGTCTCGACATGGGCATCCCCTCACGGGGCGGCGACGAGCAGGCGTTGCTGTTCGCGCGCAGCAAGGTCGTGCTCGCGGCCAGGGCCGCCGGGCTGCCCGGGCCCGTCGACGGGGTCGAGCCCGAGATCGACGACGATGCGGCGGCCCTGGAGGCCGCCCGCCGGGCGGCGGCCATGGGATTCACCGGCAAGCTGTGTCTGCACCCGCGCCAGGTCGCCGTCGTCCGCGGCGCGTTCTCGCCCTCGGACGCGGAGCTGAACTGGGCCCGGCGCGTGCTCGACGCGGCGGCCGGGTCCGCGGGCGCCGCCGTACGGGTCGACGGAGAGATGATCGACAGACCTCGTCTGGAGTTCGCCCGGCGCATCGTCGACTCCGCGGGTGAGAAGCCGGCGTGAAGCGCCCGGCCCGTCCTGCATCACGCGCGCAGCCCCGTCGCCGTCATGCGTCCTGCCACCATGGAACTGCAGAGACGCCTGCGAGGTCCCGGATGTGGCAGAACCGCCGGAAACACCGCGCGAATCACGGTTAGGGTGGTCCGCGCGGCTCATCTACATGTCTTCGGCTGCGTCCGCGGCTCACTCAGGGGCGGCGGCAGGAGGCGTCGGCCATGGTTCGAGGAGCGGCGTGTGAGCGGGTGGACGGAGCCGGACCACAGGTCGCCCGTGCGGCTGATCGCGCTGACTTTCGCCCTGTCCGTGCCCTTCTGGCTGGCCGGTGCCGTGGCCGGCCGCCTGTCGGAGACCCTGCCCGTGAGCGCGCTGATGGCGTGCTGCCCCTTGCTGGCGGCGATGCTGCTGGTCCGCCGTCATGAGCCACGCGGCGCCGTGAAGCGGCTGCTGCAGCGCGTCGTGGACTGGCGTGCCGCTCCCCGTCCCGGCCGCTGGCACGCACTCGCGATCGCGCTGCCGCTGGGCGTCATGGCCGGCTCGTACGCCGTGATGGTCCTGCTGGGCCGGTCACTGCCCGGGCTGCGGGTTTCTCTGGTCGAGGTCCCGCTGCTGTTCGCCGTGTTCCTCGTCGCCGCCGCCTGCGAGGAGGCGGGATGGACGGCGTATGCCACCGATCCGCTGTCCACCCGCTGGGGCCCGCCGGTCACCGGCGTCATCCTGGGGGTGACATGGGCGGTCTGGCACATCGTCCCCTACGCGCAGGCCGGCCACGGCCCGCTGTGGATAGCGGGCCAGTGCCTGTACACGGTGGCGTTGCGGGTCGTCATCGTCTGGCTGTATCTGCACAGCACGAGCGTGCTCACCGCGGTCGTCTGCCATGCCGCCTCCAACGTCGGCTGGTCCCTCTTCCCCGGATCGCACTACGACCCGGTCGTCACCGGGGGCATCGCCATTGTGGTGGCCCTGCTGGTGGTGACCGCGTGGCCCAGGCCGTTCTCCCGGTGACATCGCTCTCGCCGGTGACATCGCTCTCGCGGGTGACATCGCTCTCGCGGGTGACATCGCTCTCGCGGGTGACATCGCGGGAGCGGGCTCTCACGACCGGGCCGTGCCGCGGTGTGGGCTCTCGCGATCCGGACGAGACCTGGGAGCTCAACGTCCATGGGCGGAGCAGGACGCGGCCACATGAGCGACCACCGGCTCGCAGTGAACGGCCCGGTACGCCTCACGAGCGGTCGCACGGATGTGTTCCGGGCAGGCGGAGGCGATGGGGCGGATGAACACGTAGACGTGCACCATGCCGTCGATCTCTACCAGGCGCACGTCGTCCACCACGTCGGTGAACACCTCGCGCAGGGTTTCCCGTACGGCACGCCGTGCGAGCGGACCCGTGGCCTCGTCACGGTCCCTTCCACCGTCCTGTCGCCGGGGGATCGGACGGAGTTCTGTTCTCGCGATCGTCATGACTCAACCGTCCCGCCTACCCGCTCTGCGCGGGGAGGGGCGAAAGTCCCCGGTCCCCACGGCGGTCGTCGCTTCTGAGGGCAGGGCGTGCTCAGAAGCAGGCGACGGCACCGGAAGGGATCAGCGGAGGCGGCGCCGGAAGGGTGAAGGGAGCGGCGGGGCGGCGGCGAGCCGCACCCGGCAGTCCACCGCCACGGCCCCATCCGGTGTCACGATCACCGGGTTGAGATCGAGCTCCGCGACGTCGGGCAGATCGTCCATGAACCGGCCCACGCGGACGATCTGCTCCTCCAGGGCCGCCACGTCGGCCGCCGGCCGTCCGCGGTAGCCGTACAGGAGCGGCGCGCACCGCAGCTCCGCGATCATGCGGGCGGCCTCGGCCCTGTCGATCGGCGGCACGCGGAAGGCGCGATCGGCCAGCAGCTCGGTCGCGACACCGCCGAGCCCAACCATGATCAGCGGCCCGAAGGTCTCGTGCGCGACGCCGCCTATGATCATTTCGGTCCCTTCGCCTGCCATGGCCTGGACGATCGCGCCTGTCATCGCGGGGCCGAGGCGGTCGGCCATCTCCCGGTACGCCTGCCGGACCTCGTCGGGCGCCCGCAGGCCGATCCGCACACCACCCACGTCGGACTTGTGGACCAACCCGGGGCCGACGGCCTTGAGCACGGCGGGCAGACCGACGACCGACGCGGCCTCCGCCGCCCTCTCCGGCCCGTCGACCGGGACGGACTCGGCCGTGTTGATCGCGTACGCCGACAGGAGCCGGGCCGCCGTGCCCTCGTCCAGCCATCGTCCATGGGGATGAGCGGCGAGGTCCGCGGTGATGATCCGCCGCGCGGCCGCCGAGTCGATCCCGGGGAGGTCCTCGCGGGATGCCGGCGGCCGGGCGCGCCAGGCGGCGTGCGCGGCCGCCCGGGCGAGGGCGTGCACGGCCTGTTCGGGGAAGGCGTACGCGGGCACCCGGCCGTCGACGAGTTCGTCGTGCCCGGCGAGGCAGGCGAGCACGGGCTTCGCCGCGTTCCTCGTGACGGCCGCGATCGCTTCGCGCGTCGCGTCGAGGCCCGAGCCGAACGGCGGGGTGTAGACGGTCAGCACGGCGTCGACGCCCGGGTCGGCCAGGACCGTCGCGATCGCGAAGGCGATGTCCCCGGCGTCGGCTTCGGCCGTGAGGTCGACGGGGTTGCCGACGGCCGCCGCCGGCCGGAGCCGGGGGCGAAGCGCCTCCGCGGTGGCGGGGGACAACTCCGGCACGACCAGGCCGAGCCGTTCACAGGCGTCCGCCGTCATCGCCTGCGGGCCTCCGGAGTTGCCCACGATCGCCACCCGAGGGCCGTCCGGCAGCGGCTGGAAGGCCAGCAGCCGGGCGGTGTCGAGCAGATCCTGGACGCTGTCCTCCCTGATGACGCCGCAGGCGCGCAACAGCGCGTCCACGGCCACATCGGGCGTCGCCGCGGCGGCCGTGTGCGAGCGGACCGCCCGGCTGCCCGCGGCGCTGCGCCCGCTCTTCACCGCGATGATCGGTTTGCGGGCGCTGATCCTGCGGGCGATCCGGGCGAACCTTCGCGGATTGCCGAACGACTCCAGATAAAGGCCAATGACGCGGGTGGCCGGGTCGTCCTCCCAGTATTCGAGCAGGTCGTTGCCGCTGACGTCCGCCTTGTTCCCCACGGAGGCGAAGGAGGAGATGCCGAGGCCGAGCTGCCCGGCGCGTTCGATCATGGCCGCGGCCACCGCGCCCGACTGCGACATCACCCCCAGCGGACCCGGGGAAGGAGGTGTGGGCAGGAATCCGGCGTTCAGGCGCGCCGCCGTGTTCACCACACCGAGGCAGTTGGGCCCGACCAGCCGCATGCCCGCCTGCCGGCAGATCTCCAGCAGCTCCCGTTCGGCCTCGCGGTTTCCCACTTCGGCGAATCCGGACGTCAGCACGACCAGGGCACGTACCTCATGGCGGGCACACTCGCGGGCGATGCCGAGCACGGTGGGGGCCGGGGTGGCGATCACCGCGAGCTCCGCCGGCCCGGGCAGCGAGGCCACGTCCGGGTAGGCCGGCAGGCCGCACACTTCGGTGGCCCGCGGATTGACGGGATAGATCGGGCCGGGGAAGCCTCCGTCGATCAGGTTGCGCAGCACGCGGTGCCCGACGCGGGCCTCGTGACGGCCGGCGCCGATCACGGCCACCGACTCCGGGGTGAACATGTGCGCGATGGAGTTGTGCTCCGCCTCGTGCGCCCGCGCCTCGATCTCGGCCACGAGCCGCTCGGTGGGGCGGGTGGCGATGCGGATCTCGACCTGCCCGTCGTCGTATCGCGTCTCCACCGGCAGGCCGAGATCGTTCAGCACCCGCAGCATCGCCCGGTTCTGCGGCAGGACGGTGGCGACGAGTTCCTCGATTCCCTCGTCCGCCGCGTCCAGCGCGAGATGTTCGAGCAGCAGCGTGCCGAGCCCGCAGCCGTGCACCGCGTCGTCCAGCAGGATCCCCACCTCGGCCTCCGACCCGTCCGGATCGGCGATGTATTCCGCCACGCCGACCACGCGGCCGCCGACCAGAGCGACCAGGGCGTGCCCGTGGTAGCCGGGCCCGGTGATCCGGTCCATGTACGCATGGGCCGAGGCGGCGCCTCCGGTGAAGAACCTCATATACGCCGAACGCGGGGAAGACCTGGCGATCAGTTCGTGCAGGGCCTCCCGGTCGGCCGGCCGCAACGGGCGGATGCGCGCCACCCCGCCGTCACGCAGGAGGACGTCGCACGCTTCGCCGGCGGTTCGAACCATGTCTCAAAGGTCCACGACCGGGCGAGCACCCCCAAAGGGACTTCCTTCCCGTCTTGCCGGGACCCCGGTCCCGAACCCCGTCCAGCCGGCCCGTCCTTCGCGCGCCGAGGATCCGCACGCTCGGCCTGCTGCGCCCGGGAAGCCGAGTGTGATCAGCCCGTACGCGGCCCGCGGCCTACGCGAAGGGCGGCCCAGCCGGATGGCTGGGCCGCCCTTGCGTTTCCGGGGATCGACCGGGTCAGCGGGAGACCGCCTGGAACCGATGACACCGTCCCGGAGATCGGCGTTCGTCGTCACCCATCCGGCGGGATCAGGCGCACGGGCTCTCGTTCATCGTGATGCTCAAGGCCGGTAGCGAAGGGCGGGAACGATGTCGTCGAAGGCCGTCGCGTCGCCCGCGCGCCAGGCCTTGGCCCCCCGCGCCAACCGTGCCTTGTCGGCGGTCCGGATGCCCCTGAACCACTCCGACTTTCGTGGAGGCCCTGAAGCCAGCATCATCTGCTGGCGGAAGGGAGAATCACGTCACGATGCCAGCCCCGAGGAAGTATCCCCAA